>JAYUAL010000182.1:0-4942 GCA_043741355.1 Gemmatimonadales bacterium
GTGCCGCCGCCGTCCATGCGCCGGCGCGGAGCCGGTACGGCGCGGACGTCGCTTGCGCCACCACGACGTGCTTGCCCTGGGGCGCCATTCCGGGCCAGCGCACCGAAGGCACCTGCACCTCGACGTGGGGCCGCTCCGAGGCCCTGCCGTACTTGGCGTCATCGGCGGAGCGCTCGATGTCATCCAGCGACGAGGACAGCGTGAGCGTTCCCGCCAGCGCACCGGAAGTCCCGGGCAGTCCGGGAAATTCCGGGAGGGCGTCGAGGGCATAGAGCACCCGCGCCGCGTTGCCCCGGAATTTGATATTGCGGACCGCCAGAAGGAACTCCGGGTCGAGCCAGACCGGATCGACCAGGCCGAGCAGGGTCCGGGCGGGATCGGCGCCAGAGAGCACCGTGCCCGCGGCGATCTCCTCGCCGCTTGAGAGCACGACCCCGGCGACGCTGTCTTCTTTCACCGTGATGCGGGCCACCTCCGCCCCGGTCCGCACCATCACGCCATGGCGCTCCGCGACCGCCGCGACGGCCCGAACCAGCGCGTCGGGCCCCGCCTGCCAGTACCCGCGCCCGCGGATCGCGCCGCCTTCCGCACCGACCTGCTGGTGCAGTAACACGAAGGCGGTGCCTCCAGAGCGAGGGCCCTGCCGGATGTTGGTGACGCCCACGGCGCCGACGGCTGCCTTGAGGGGTCCGAACTCGAACCGGTCGTCCAGCACCTCCTGCACCGACATCGGCACGATGCGGAGCAGCTCGATCATGTCCTTCCGGCCCAGGCCGCGGAGTTTCCGCGCCACGCCGAGCAGCGGGAGCAACTCGCCGAGAGAAGTCGTGTCGATATCAGGGACGGGAAGGACGTAGAGCGATTCGAGAAAGCCGGCGAGCTTGGCCAGGAGCGTCGTGAAGGCGGGCCACGCCGCCGCGTCCCGGGTCGAGTACCGGCGGATCTGCTCGGCGGCGCGCCCGGTGTCGCGAGAGAGCCAGAGCCACTCTCCCGGACCGACCGGGACAGCGACGGAAGGATCCGGCACCACGCGGGTGAGGCCGGTCAGGCCCAGCTCCCGGGCCACCGGCGGCGGCAGCCAGCCGGCCTCTTGCCCCAGCGGGTCGGCGCGGAAGCCGGGCGTAAACTCGCCCGGACGGCTCTGCCCCCCGATGGCGGGACTCCGCTCCAGCAACAGCACCTTCTGGCCGCCCTTGGCCAGGCACGCCGCGGCCACGAGGCCGTTGACCCCGCCGCCGATGATCACCGCGTCCTGCGCGACGCTCACTGGCCCACTTCCTTGAGGATCTCCAGCGCGGCCAGTCGCCCCGAGGCACCCATGATGCCACCGCCGGGATGGGTGCCGGCGCCGCACTGCCAATAGCCCTTGACCGGCGTCCGGTAGTTGGCCCAGCCCGGCACCGGCCGGAAGAAGAAGAGCTGATGCAGGGCCAGCTCGCCGGCGAAGATATTGCCTTCGGTGAGACCGGTGATGCGCTCGATGTCGCTGGGCACCAGCACCTGCCGCCCGATGATGGCCCGCCTGATGTTGGGCGCGTAGCGGGCCAGGGTATCGACCACCGTGTCGCCAAAAGCCTCCCGGTTCGGGTCGGTCCAGCCGCCGTGCTGATTGTACGGCGCGTACTGGACGAAGCAGCTCATGACGTGCTGGCCCGGCGGCGCCATGCCGGGATCGATCATCGAGGGGATCACGATGTCCATGTACGGATTCTTCGAGAACTCCCCATACTTGGCGTCGTCGTAGGCGCGCTCGAGGTAGTCGAGGCTCGGGCTGATGGAGACGGCACCGCGCAGGTGGGGGCCGTAGCCGGGCAGACAGGTGAAATCGGGCAGCTCCGAGAGCGCCAGGTTCACCTTGCCGGAGGAGCCGCGGAATTTGAAGCGGGATACAGCTTCGATGACATCCGGCGGCATTTCCTTGGGGTCCACCAGCTCGGTAAAGGTGCGCCGCGGGTCGAGGCAGCTCACCACCACCGTGGCCCCGATCTCCTCGCCACTGGCGAGCGCCACGCCGGCGGCGCGGCCGCCCTTGACGACGACCTTTTCCACGGCAGCGCCGGTACGGATCTCGGCGCCGAACGCCCTGGCGGCCCGCGCGATCGTTTCGCTGATGGCGCCGGTACCGCCCTTCTGGAAGCCCCAGGCCCGGAAGGCGCCGTCGATCTCCCCCATGTAGTGGTGCAGCAGCACGTATGCCGTTCCGGGAGAGCGCGGCCCCAGGAACGTGCCGATGATGCCGCTGGCCGACTTGGTGGCCTTGAGCGGATCGAACTCGAACCATTCGTCGAGGTAGTCCGCCGAGCTCATGGTCATGAGCTTGTGCAGCGCGTGGAACTTCTCGGCGCCGAGCGAGCGGAAGTGGCCGGCGAACTTGAGCATCCCCTTGAGGTCGGAGGGCGCGAGCGAGGCAGGGTCGGGAGGCAGCATGCCCAGGATCGGCTTCACCGCCATGGCCATGTGGTGCATCAGGCGGCCGAACAGGGTCGCGGCCTCGGCGTCCCTCGCCGAGTGGCGCGCCAGCTCGCGGCGGGTCAGGTCGGGGTCGGCCCAGGAACCCAGGTAATCGCCGTTGTCGAGCGGAACGACCGTGCTCTCCAGCGGGAGGATCTGGAGCCCGTGCCGGGGCAGCTCGAGATCGCGGATGATCTCGGGCCGCAGCAGGCTCACCACGTAGGAAAAGACCGAGAACTTGAAGCCCGGAAAGATCTCCTCGGTGACGGCGGCTCCTCCCACGAGCGGCCGGCGCTCCAGCACCAGCACCTGCTTGCCGGCACGGGCCAGATACGCCGCGCTGACCAGGCCGTTGTGGCCGCCACCGACGATGATCGCGTCGTAGTGCTTCACGCCTTTTTCCGTTCCGGATCGAAGAACGGGAGCCGGGTAACCCGCGCGCGAGCCTGCAGGCGCTGGTGCTCCACCGTCACCTCGAGCCCGACTTCGGTGCCGGGCTCGAAGTGGGGCGCCCGCAGGTGGGCCAGCGCCAGATACTGCTTGAGCAGCGGAGACCAGGAGCCGCTCGAGGCGTAGCCGATCTGCTTGGTGTGGCGATACACCGGCGTGCTGACCCGCCATGCCACGCTGGGGATCTGAGGCGGCAGCCCCACCGCCGCAAAGAGGGCCTCCAGCGAAACCCAGTCGATCGACAAGCCCACGAAGCGCCATTCGGGCCCGCGGGCCCGCTCGGCACGGAGCGCCCGCCGGCCGTTGTAGGGGCCCTTGTCCCAGCCCACAGTCCAGTCGAGGCCCAGCTCGAGCGGCGAGGACTTCTGCGCCTCGATGAGCGCGTGGTGGGACGAGTGATAGTCCACGTCGAGCATGACCAGCCCGGCTTCGATCCGGGCCATGTCGAGCGCCCAGATGCCGGCGGGGGTAATGCCATAGGGCGTGCCCGCCTCGATCAGCGCGTCCCACACCGGCACGGCCTGTTCGGCGGGAATCCAGAGCTCGTAGCCCAGATCGCCGGTATACCCGGTGCGGGAGATGGTGACGGGAATCTCGCGAATCGTGGTGTCGACGAAGCGGAAATACCGCAGGGCCCGGAAATCCGCGGGGCTCACCTGTTGCAGGATGGTGCGCGAGAGAGGGCCCTGGAGTGCCAGGGCACCCAGCCGCCCCGAGATCTCCTCGATGGCGACGTTCATCCCCGCGCCGTTCATCGAGAGCCACCGGAGGTTGGGCTCCGCGCTGGTGAGGCGGTAGCGTTCGGGAGCGAGCCGGCTGATAGTGCCGTCGTCGATGACCTTGCCGTGCCCGTCGCACCACGGCGTGTACATCACCTGGCCGACCCGGCACTTGGTCACGTCCCGGGTCACCATGCGGTCGAGCAGCCGGGCGGCGTCGGGGCCGCTGATCAGATACTTGTAGAGCGGCGACACGTCGAAAAGCGCCGCGGCATTGCGCACCGCGGCGTACTCGCGATCGTGCACCAGCTCATAGGCGCTCGCGACTGAATAGCCGGCCCAGCGGCGCCAGGCTTGGCCCTGCATCAGCGGTGCAGTACGGGTGTGGAATGGCGTGGTCTTCAGCACGGTGACCGATTCTAGAGGATCGGCTGTCGGGTCGGTAGGGCCAAGTCTGATTCATGGTAGACAGCAGAGGCAAAGCGCGCTATTTATTGAGCCTGATGCGAACCTCTCTTTCTCTCACAATCTTAACAACCGCATGTGTCCTGGGACCGCTCTCCGGCTCGGGACTCCGTGCGCAGGCCCCCGACGATCCCCGTTCGATTCTTCCGATTCCGACCCAGGGCGAAAAGCCCTTTGCGGCGTTGTCCCGTGCGCTGCTGGGCGGCCGTGATTCGCTGGTGAGCCTCACCAGGCAGCAGGTGGGACTCAAGTACAAATACGGCGCGCTGAAGCCTGGCCTGGCGTTCGATTGCAGCGGGCTGGTCAAGTGGGTGATGGAGGCGTTCGACTTGCACCTGCCGCGCACCGCCGCGGAGCAGGCCAGGCTCGGGGTCGAAGTCCCGAAGGATCCGACCCGGCTGCTTCCGGGAGACCTGCTGTTCTTCGGCCGGGGCAAGAGAGTTACCCACATCGGCATTTATGTCGGCGAAGGGAAGTATGTCCATGCCGCCAATCGCCGAAAGGGCGTGATCGAGAGCGACGTCGCGAGGGCGCTGCCCCGTTGGTGGAAGGGCGCGCGCCGATTGCTGGTGGCGCCGGACAGCGTTGGCGCGGCGAAGTCGTAGGAGGCAAAGAGGCTAAGAGGCTAGGACGCTCACCAGTATTGCCACTTCCCTTGAATCATCACGTAACCTGAGAGACACGCGTTGGTCACCGCGTGCGTCAATATCAGATCTCCGAGGCTCCGGGTCTTCATCATCCACCAGTTGTAGGCCACCGCCGCCATCAGCCCGACGTCCCACATCGCGCCATGCTCCAGGGCGAAAAGCACCGCGGTGGCCCAGAAGGCCAGCCGGCTGTAGGAGCCGAGCGGCACC
>JAYUAL010000183.1:0-2020 GCA_043741355.1 Gemmatimonadales bacterium
GACTCGGTATTCTTCCACGTCACAAACCTGGAGCAGGACTGGGACGTGCCCCATGGTTTCGCGATGCTTGGGGCCCAGAACGCCGAGCTCCTGATCATGCCGGGCCAGACCCGCACGCTGGTGTGGGTTCCCCTGCGTCCCGGCGTGTATCCCTTCTACTGCACCGACTTCTGCTCGGCGCTGCACCAGGAAATGCAGGGTTACATGCGGGTCTCCGCCAAGGGGACTAGTACGAAGCTGACGTGGAACGGCGGCGCGGGAACCTTGAAATGACAACGGCGATGGCCGGGTCGTCCCGGATCGGGGCGGGGCTTGGTTCGCTGGCTCTGGCCCTGCTCTACGTGACCCCACTCTGGCACATCGGGCTCAAGGCCCCGCAGTATCCAGAGGGGCTGGGGTTCTACATTTGGGTGAACCGGATGACTGGTGAAAAGCCCCAGGACCTCAACAGCATCAACGGGCTCAATCACTACATCGGCATGAAAGAGATCGTCCCAGAGAGCTTCCCGGAGCTGCGCTACATGCCGTTCGCAGTCGGAGCGCTGATCGGCCTGGGGCTGCTAGCCGCGGTGTGGGGTCACCGGACGGCGCTGTACGCCTGGACCGCGGTATTCGCCCTCGTCGCGGTGGCGGGACTCGCCGATTTCTGGAGATGGGGGTACCAGTACGGACACGAGCTCAATCCCCGCGCCGCGATCAGGATCGAGGGCATGAGTTATCAACCGCCGCTCTTGGGCGGCAAACAGCTCCTCAACTTCCACGCGACCTCCTGGCCCGGCGTGGGGGGCTGGATCGCGATCGTGGTCCTTCTGGCCGCGGCGGCACTCACGATGAGAGAATGGCGATCGGCCCGCGCGCGCGCAGGGTGACCGCCTTCGGCGTGCTGCTCGCGACCGCGGCCTGCCGAGCTCCCGGGCCGCGGCCGCTTGCCTTTGGCACGGCCGCGTGCGCCCATTGCCACATGACGCTGGCAGATCCCCGTTTCGCGGGCCAACTGGTCACCACGACGGGAAAGACCATCTCGTTCGACGACGTCGGGTGCCTGGCCGCGTATGTGGCCGGCGGCGGAGTAAGCCGGGAGCGGATTGCCTCGCTGTGGGTAGACGACTTCGCGCAGCCCGATTCGATGCTCGATGTCCACCGCGCCGTGTTTCTCCGGAGCGACTCCCTCCACACTCCCATGGACTACCACGTTGTGGCATTTCGGCCGGGGCAGGTACCGGACAGCATGCGCGCGGTCCTGGGCGGGGAGCTGCTCTCCTGGGACCAGGTCCTGCGGCTGGTGGCGGAGCGGCCCGGCCGGTGATGCTGGCGCTCCTCGCAGCCATGGGCGCCATCATCGTAGTCCAGCCGGCGGGTCCCGTGCGGACACTCACCCAGGCGCTGGCGCTGGCGCGACCGGGCGACCGCATCGAGGTCCGAACCGGCCGCTATCGCGAGCCCAGGATCCTGGTGGGCGTGCGGGTGGAGATCGTCGGCAGCGGCACGCCGGTCTTCGAGGGCGGCGCCCACACCACGTTCGAAGTCACCGCGGACGGCGTGGTCATTCGCGGGCTCCAGTTCGAGAGGGTCACGCCCAGCGCGACGGACGACCGCGCCGCGATCCTGCTGCGAGGGGTGCGGGGATGCCGAATCGAGGACAATGAGATCCGCGATGCCTACTTCGGCATTTATGCGATGCAATCGGCGGACTGTGTGATCGCGCGGAACCGGCTTCGCGGCCCGGCCGGCGCCGAGGCGGCCTCCGGCAATGGCATTCACCTCTGGCAATCGCGGGATATGACCGTCAGGGATAACGAGGTCACCGCCCACCGCGACGGGATTTATTTCGAATTCGTGCGAAGCACCGCAGTAAGCGGCAACACGGTGAGTCGGAATCGCCGCTACGGCCTCCATTTCATGCGGTCCGACTCCTGTTCCTACACCGGAAACCGTTTCGCCGGCAACGGGGCAGGCGTTGCGGTGATGTACAGCAACGGCGTGACGATGACCGATAACCGTTTCGAGATGAACTGGGGAA
>JAYUAL010000184.1:0-4924 GCA_043741355.1 Gemmatimonadales bacterium
GATCACCGAGGAGTGGCTGACGTGCTACAACACCGAGCGGCCGCACGATAGTCTCGGCGGCGTGCCGCCCTGTACCTATCTGCCGAGACCCAACGCAGCCTGAAAGTCTCCTTCCGCCCTGTGTCCTTGACGGGGGAGCTTACGCGCGCCCCGCTCCAGGAGGCGATCGAGGATCGCCTCGGCCAAGTCTCCAGCATGCAATACATCGCCGAGGGCCGCCAGTGGCTTGTTGGTGGTGAGCAGTATGGGCCGGTGCTTGAGGTAGCGCTCGTTGACGACCCGGTAGAGCACGTTGGCCGCGTCGGGCGCATGGGTGAGGTAGCCCAGCTCGTCGATCACCAGGACGTGCGGGTGCAGGTAGGGCTCGAGCGCGAGGTCGAGTCGGCCCCGGGCCGCGGCGCGGGAGAGCTCGCCGATCAGAAGGTCGGCGCCGGCGAAGCGCGCGTCGTAGCCGTGCTGGATCGCGCGATAGGCGATCGCGATCGAGAGATGCGTCTTGCCGGTGCCGCTGGGGCCGCTGAAGAGGGCGTTGCGGCCCTCGGTGACGAGCTCGGGGCCGAGGTAGCTACCCAGCATCTGGAGCCGCAGCGCGCTCTGGAAGGTGAAGTTGAAGTCGTCGATGGTGCGCAGGAACGGGAACTGCGCCTTGTGCACGGCGCGGGTGAGCCGGGTCTCGGCGCGATGCGCGACCTCCTCAGCGATCAGCGTCTCCAGATAGGCGCGGTAGGCCATGCCCTCCGCCTCGGCGCGGGTGGCGAGCTCGGCGTAGAGGCGCCGCACCGTCGGCAGATGGAGCCGGCGCAGCATGCCCTCCAAATCGCGGACCGGCGCCACCGGGCCGCTCGGCGCCCGGCGGCGGCGCGCGCGCCTCACGAGGCCACCTCGGCGAGCTTAGCGGCGAGACGCACGACGTACTCGGCGCCGAACAGGCGCTGGAAGAGGGCCCGCTGCAGGACGGTCCGGAAGTGCGCATCCCCCAGCTCCTCGAGGAGGCGAAGAGCCGCTCGACGTCGCCCTTCCACGTCTGCGGGCGCTGATGGATCAACTCCGTGAGGTAGGCCTCGCCGACCGGCCCCAGTTCGAGCAACCGCTCGCGCATGAAGTAAAGCCGTTTGCGCGCGCCGGCCACGGCGGCCAGCTGGGCGGCGCGCTGCCCGGGCAGGTAGCTCACCGAACCGGCAGTGGGGAAGCGGGGATGGACCGCCTCGTGACGGCTGCCCGCCGTGACGATCTTCAAGCGATCCGGATAGGGCCACAGCGTGGCCGGCAGCCCGCACACCGCGGCCGGCATGGCATAGCGCAGGCTCTGGTAGGTCACCATCGCAGTCGGGCCCACCGTGACCGGGAAGCAGAGCCCATACGCGGCGGGCGCCACGACCAGCGGCTTGAGCCGCGCCTGCTCGGCGGGCAGCCGGGCCGCGGGGATGGCCCGCGTGGCCCGACAGGGGCGGACGGTGTTGACCTCGGTGAGCCACCCCACGAGCTGCTCCGGCAGGTCGCGCTCCAGGTCCTGGAAGCGACGGGCGCGGAAGAAGCTCCGCTTCACAAAGCCGACGAGATTCTCGACCGAGCCCTTCTGCTGCGGCTGACGCGGCGTGCACAACTCGACGGTGAAGCCGTAATCGATGGCCACCTGCGCGAGGGTGCCATTCCACACCGGGCGCTGCTCCTCGTAGCGGAGCACCACCGTCTTCGGATTATCGAAGACGACGCGCAGGGGCGCTGCTGGCCCTCGAACCGCGGATGCGGAAAGTGAAGGGCTATCGGCATCTGCGGACGCTGGCGACCGTACTCCGGAGAGAGACCCCGTCATTCCGAGACGCCGCCTGAGCGTCTCACGGTGAGGTCCCACCTGAATTTCAACTAGGAACGAGATTAACTCGGCTCGCCGAAGCGCTCGGGCGAATCGCGCCCAACAGCATCGAAATGATGGAGGTCTTTCGGGGTCCCGGCCAGATTCCAGGAGAGTTCCACTGGGATGGGTGCGCGGCGATCGTGATCTGGACGCGATACAATCCTGCAAGAGATACTGCTGGGGACGGCAAGAATCCTTCCTAGCACGACGGACGCAGTCACTGACAAGCCTACTCGGCTCTGAGCGCCGAGGCTGGGTCCACGTTGGCCGCGCGCCCGGCCGGCGCCCAGCGCCAGCCGGATCCCGATTTCCCGCCGCCGGAGACTCACCCCATAGGCAATCACCCCGAAGATCCCGACTCCCGCGAGCGCCAGCGCCGCGACCGAAGCCACTCCCAGGAGCAGCAGCGCCGCGGCGGTCCGGGACCGTGCCGCCGTCACCAGTGTGCTCATCGGCGTGAGCGCGTGCACCGCGACCGCCGGGTCGAGTCCCTGGATCACCCGCCGAGCCGCCGCGGAGAGCAGCGCCGGGCCCGGCCGGTCATTGCGTGCGCGGATGACGAGCCTCGAGCACCGGATGTTCCGGCTCGGGGCGGCCGAGGTTCTTTCCCGCAAGAACCGGAATCTTCGCGCCGCGAAATACTCCGGCGTGACAAAGCCGCGCTCCCGGAGCCGCAAAGTGTGGACGTCGATGGCCGGCGCGACTTGTCACCCGACTCGAAACAATGCCTCAGCCTTGGGATACCGCAGCAGCGCCCGCTGCTTGAGCACCCCGTGCGCCGAGCCCTCCAATCCCGGATCCGCATCCAGGATTTCTCGCGCCATATCCCGGGAGACGGTCAACAAATCGGTGTCTTGAGGGAATCGCGCCACCCGGATATCCGCCATGCCGGACTGCCGCTGGCCCAGCAGGTCGCCCTGGCTCCGCTCGGCCAGATCCAGCTCGGCGATGGTGAACCCGTCGGGGGTGGCGGCGAACGCGGCGAGCCGGGGCGACTCCCGGTCGGCCAAAAGGATGCAGTGGCTCTCCTCGGCGCCCCGGCCCACCCGGCCCCGGAGCTGGTGGAGCTGGGCCAGCCCGAATCGTTCCGGGTTCTCGATGAGCATGATGGTGGCGTTGGGCACGTCGATTCCCACCTCGACCACCGTCGTCGCGACGAGCACCTGGACCGTGCCCGCCCGGAACTCCTCCATCACCCGATCCCGCGCCTCCGGTTTGAGCTTGCCGTGGACCAGGCCCACCGAGAGTTCGGGCCACTTCGCCTTCAGCGATTCGGCCATCGTGGAAGCAGCGCGCAAATCGGCCTTCTCGGTTTCCTCGATGACCGGGAGCACCACGTAGGCCTGCCTTCCTGCTCGGCACTGGTCGAACACGAACTCCATGACCCGGTCGCGCTGCTTCCCGCTGCGCACGGCGCTCCGGACCGCGCCCCGCCCCGCCGGCGTGGCCTTGAGCACCGATATGTCGAGGTCGCCATATCGGGTCAGCGCCAGCGACCGGGGGATCGGCGTGGCGGTCAGGAGGAGCACGTCGGGGGCGGAGCCCTTTCCGATCAGCGCCGCGCGCTGCTCCACGCCGAAGCGGTGCTGCTCGTCGATGACGACCAGGCCGAGCCGGCGGAATCCGACCGTTTCCTGCATCAGCGCGTGGGTGCCCAGCACCACCTGCGCCTCGCCGCTCCGCAGTCGCTCCCGGACCCGGGTCTTCTCGACGGCATTGAGCCGTCCGGTCAGCAGCTCCGGCACGATGCCGAGGGGCGCCAGCAGGCGCGTCAGGGTGGCCTGGTGCTGCTCGGCCAGAAGCTCGGTGGGCGCCATGAGAGCGGCCTGGTAGTCGTTTTCCACGGCGAGCAGCATTGCGAAGAGCGCCACCACCGTCTTGCCGGTGCCCACGTCGCCCATGAGCAGCCGGTGCATCCGCTGGGGCGCCACCATGTCGGCGGTGATCTGGCGCAGCGCCTGCTTCTGGTCTGCGGTCAGCTCCCACGGCAGCGCTTCGCGAAGCGCCGTGGTGAGCTTCCGCCGCACCACAAACTGCACCCCGACCCGGCCCCGCTTGGCCAGAAACCGCGCCCGGCCCAGCATGAGCTGCAAGTCGAACAGCTCATCCAGCGCCAGGCGGCGGCGGCCCCGCTCCGCCTCGAGGGTCGTCGCCGGCCGGTGCACGGCGCGGAGCGCCTCCGGCAGCGTGGGAAGATCGAACTTCCGGCGCAGCTCGGCCGGAAGGATCTCGGGGCAGCACGCGACCATCCCATCGAGGTGCCGGTCGATCAGGGCGCGGATGATTTTGTGGGAGAGGCCGGCGGTGGCGGGATACACCGGGAGCACCTTGCCCTGCTGCCAGGCCGATTCTCCGGCGTCGTCCGGCTCGGCCAGGACGATGAATTCCCGCGGCGCCATCTGGCGCCCGTGATAGAACCGGATCGGACCGGCCACCAGCAGTGTCTGACCCACTTCGATGGTACGGTCGAGGAAGGCCTGGCCGGGCCAGACACATTCGAGCGCTCCGCTCTCGTCGCGGAGCACCGCGTTGAAGATCCGAAGCCCTTTGCGAGTGGGGAGCACTCCCTTGGCCACCACCCGTCCCACGCAGGCGATATCATCACCCACCTTGGCGCGGGCCAGTGGGGTGACCGAGGAGGCGTCGACGTAGCGGTGGGGGAGATGCCAGAGCAGGTCCTGGGCGGTCGAGATGCCGAGACGCTCCAGCGCCTCGGCACGGCGTTCGCCGATACCCTTCAGAAACTTGACCGGTGTGTCCAGGCGGAGGGCCGGCACAGCTATTCGCTGCTTCCTGCCAGTTCCTCGGCAAAGCTGCCGGGATCGAATACCTCGAGGTCGGCAGCCTGCTCGCCGGTACCGAGAAATCGAATCGGCAGCGCCAGCTCCCGGCGGAGCGCCACGACCGCGCCGCCGCGCGCCGTGCCGTCCAGTTTGGTGACGATGAGCCCGGTGGGATTCACCGCCTGGGTGAAGCGCTTTCCCTGCTGTACCGCGTTCTGACCCACGCTGCCGTCGAGGACCAGCAGGGTCTCGTGCGGCGCGCCCGGAGCCTTCCGCGCGATCACCC
>JAYUAL010000185.1:0-4917 GCA_043741355.1 Gemmatimonadales bacterium
TTCTACACCAAAGGCAGCGTGAAAAAAGGTGCCTGAGGCTCCCATCCTTGCGTCCTCCCGTCTTCCCGTGCGTGTCGCCGTGCTCACGATCTCCGACGCGGGCGCTCGCGGCGAGCGCAGCGACACCTCTGGTGACGCCATCGTCGGCTGGATCGCCTCCCTCGGTTTCGCGCTCATCGCGCGTGCGCTGGTGCCCGACGAGACCTCGGCCATCGCGCGGGTGCTGGTCGAGTGGGCCGACCGGACCGGGGTGGATCTAGTGCTCACCACCGGCGGCACCGGACTCACGCCCCGCGATGTGACGCCCGAGGCCACCCGCGCCGTGCTCGACCGCGAGGCGCCGGGAATCGCGGAAGCAATCAGGATGGAGGCGCTGGCGCGATTCCCCCGGGCGGCGCTCTCCCGCGGGCTGGCTGGGATCAGGGGAAGAACGCTGATCGTGAATCTTCCGGGCAGCACCGGCGGCGTGAACGATGGATTGACCGTGCTCACCCGCTGGGTCCACCACGCGGTAGGGCTGGTTCGGGGGGAGAACACCCGTCACGACCCGCTCCCCGCTCCCGGCTCCCCGATGCCCGATGCCTAACCAGATCCTCGTCACCATGGCCGACCTCGAGACCGCCGTGCCGCTCAACGCGGCGCTGGAAGCCGCCGGATTCACCACCGCCATGGTCTCACCGATGGACGACGCCCGCGCGGCGATGCGGCGGGAGCACCCCGACCTCCTGGTCCTCACCGGCGCGGTCCACGAAGCCTCCGCGATGCAGTTGCTCCGGCTGGCGCGCGAGCAGGAGGTCTACTCGCTGGCGCTGCTCGAGCCCACCGACACCGAGCGCGACGAGCGCGGGGCGCGAGTGCCCGCCACCACGATGCTCACCAAGCCGGTCAAGATGGACGAGGCGGTAGCCATCGCCCGGCGCATGGTGGAACGGCGCCACCTGCAGCAGCGCACCGGCATCAGCGGCCAGAGCTCCGCCATCCAGGAAGTGCTGGTCAAGATCGAGCAGATGGCGCCGGTCAGCAGCACCGTGCTGATCCAGGGCGAGTCCGGCACCGGCAAGGAGCTGGTGGCCAAGGCGCTGCACGATCTCTCGCCCCGGCGCGGCAAGGCGTTCATCGCGGTCAATGTCGCCGCGCTTCCGGAAACGCTGCTCGAGTCGGAACTGTTCGGCCACGAGAAAGGCGCCTTCACGGGTGCGGCGGAGCGCCGCCTGGGCCGATTCGAGCTGGCCGACAGCGGCACCATCTTCCTGGACGAAATTGGCGACATGCCCCTCAGCGTTCAGGTCAAGCTGTTGCGGGTCCTGGAGACCCGGACCTTCTTCCGGGTGGGTGGGGTGCAGCCGATCAAGGTCGATGTGCGGGTCATCGCCGCCACCAACCGGCCGCTACGGGAGAGCGTCTCCCTGGGAGAATTCCGGGAAGACCTCTACTACCGGCTTTCGGTCCTCAACGTCTATCTGCCGCCGCTCCGGGAGCGCCGGGACGACGTCCCGCTCCTGGTGCGGCGATTCATCCGCGAGATTTCCAAACAGCACGACCGCCCCTTCCGCGGTATCACCGCCGACGCCATGCAGCGGCTGGTGGAGGCCCCCTGGCCCGGGAATGTGCGCCAGCTCCGCAACCTCATCGAGTCCATGGTGGTGCTGGCCCCCGGCACCGAAATCCGCGCGTCTGATATCCCCTCGGACGTCCTGGAGGGTGCTCCCACCGTCCTTCCGGTGCTCCACGGAGGTCTGGCACGGGCGGGAACGGGCCCACATGAGCTGGAATTCATACTTCGGGGCCTCATGGATCTTCGGCTTCAAGTGGAGGAGCTGCGCCGGCGGTTGGACGAGCGCCCCGGCAAGGTCCAAGTCATCGAGATTCCCGAGAGCGCCATTTCTCCCCTTCAGATCGAGCTGGCAGAGCCGGTGTCCCCTCCAGATGTCGTTTACCGGCATGGCATGACAATGGCTGAAGTAGAACGGGCCACCATCGTCGCGGCGCTGCGAGAGTGTCAAGGAAATAGACGGCAAGCCGCTGCAAAGCTCGGCATCGGCGAGCGCACGCTGTATCGGAAGATCAAAGAGTTCAATCTCGCGTAACTTATGCTCTTGCAGCAACTTGAGCCCCGGAATCGCTTGACAATGAGAAACCGGACGGCAATCTTGAAATGGCCTGACTCCGTTCCTGACAGGCCAACTTCGTGAATTTTGCGATCGATCCCGACTCCTGTGTGGCCTGTCTGGCATGCGTGCGGGTCTGTCCGACTGATGCAATTGCTGTCGCTCCGGATGCATCATTGGTCCGGGTGCTGGATGAGTCCTGCATCCGGTGTGGCTTGTGTGTACCGGAATGTCCACACGATGCGGTGCGCGTCTCGGGGGAGCTCGGTCGCGCCGTGGCGATCGCCGCCGAGGGCACCGGAGTGCTCATCCTCGGCACCGAATCGGCCGCGCATTTCTATCCGGTTTCGCCGGAGCAGGTCATCAACGCCTGTTACGCCGCCGGCTTCCGCGTGGTGTCTCGCGGAGTCATCGGTGACGAGCTGGTGGCGAGCGAATATCTGAAGCTGTGGCGGGAACATGGGTGGGGCACGCTGATCCGGTCCACCGATCCGATCCTGGTAGATGCGGTGCGGGGTGGGTTTCCGGAGCTGGTGCCGTACCTGGCACCGGTGGCCACTCCGCCGGTCGCGGAGGCCCGATATCTCCGGTCCCTCTATGGCAACGGGGTGAAGGTGGTCTACTCGGGGCTCTCGGCCTCCCCGGGCGCGCCGGAGATCGACGCGTGGGTCACCTATGAAGATCTGGTGGAGTTGCTCCGGCTGCGCGGTGTGACCGCGGCGGCCCAACCGACCGTATTCACGCGGTTGCCGCAGGAGCGGAGGCGCCACATCAGTACCGCGGGCGGCTTGCCGCTGGCGCTGCTCGAGGAGCAGCGACAGGCCAGTCGCCAGTTCCAGAAGCTTCGCGGCTTGAGCTCTCTGCCGGCGCTCTCCCGCGCGGTAACGGTCGACAAGCTGGATCTGGGCTTCGTGGACATTCTCTCGTCCGAAGGCGTGCTCGACCACCCGCTTTCGGGTCCGCGGGAAGAGCTGTACTGGCGCCGATCGGTGGTGCAAAGCACCGAACCGCCACGGAGTCTTGCCCCGGTCGTTGAACCGGGTGTCACTGCAAGCATTGGCGCGGTTTTCGATATAAAGCCGCGCCGCCAGGTTGCCGATGCGGCGGCGGTGCAACAGGTGTTGAAGGCAATTGGGCTCGGGCCCAATGGACGGCCCTGGGATTGCAGAGCCTGCGGGTACACCACCTGTCGTGAATTTGCGGAGGCGGCGGCGCTCGGCAGGGCTTCGCTGAAGCAGTGCACGCCGTACCAGGAGCGCCGGGCCGACGAGTCGCAGCGCGAGGCGGCTACGGATCTCCTGACCGGACTGGCCACGTTTCGCGTCCTGCGGGACCGGCTCACCCAGGAAGTCGAGCGCAGCAAGCGCAGCGGCGAGCGGTTTACGGTGCTGTTTCTCGACTTGGACCGGCTCAAGGAAGTGAACGACCGGTATGGGCACGAAGCTGGCAATGATGTGTTGCGCGCGGTGGCCACCGAAGTACGTGCCGCGGTTCGCGCCTCCGATCTGGCGGCCCGTTACGGTGGAGATGAGTTTGTCGTAATCTTGACTCGCACCCAGCTGGATGGCGCGGAGCGGGTCGGGGAAGCGCTTCGGCAGGGCATCGAAGGGGTGGGCCGCCGGTTGGGATATCCACTCGGCGCGGTGACGGTGAGCATCGGGATCGCGGAGTTCGACCCGGCGCATCCGACCAGCGGGGATCTGCTGGTGAACGCCGACCGGGCGCTCTACCGCGCCAAGGCGGCGGGCCGGAACCAGGTGGCTTGACCAAGGGAATGAAAATTTGACCGGACCATACGCATCCCGTCCCACCGATCCGACGCCGGGCCGCACCCCGATGCCGCCGGCGGCCGACATGCCCGATCCCTGGGGTGTCCGGCGGGCCGAGAATCTGCTCACGTCGCTCGAGGGCGTGCTCTCGGCGCGGGTGGTCACTACCCCGCTGGGCGAAGTGAGCGAAGTGCACATCCTGGCCCACGCGGGCCTGGCGCCCAAGCAGCTGGTGCGGAACATCGAATCCGCCCTGCTGGCGCAGCTGGGCCTCCGGGTGGATCATCGCAAGATCAGCATCGCGCAGACGGCGGACGTCAAGCCGATCGAGACCCTGGACCGGCACGCAGTGCACACCCGCTCGCTCCAGCGTACCGTGCTGTTCGAGGGGCTGACCATCCAGCCGGGGCGACGGGCCCAGCGCTCGATGGTACAGGTGGCGCTCACCTGCGAGGGCAAGACCGAGTCGGGTGAGGAAGAGGCGCCGGACACCGCGCGGGGGCGGCTCGAGGCCGCGGCCCGCGCCACGGTGGCCGTGCTGGACCGGCTGCTCCACAAGGGCTCGATGATGCTGGAAGGCGCGCGGCTGATCCAGGCCCTGGACCGCGACGTGGTCTTCGCGGCAGTGCAGGCCAGCAGCGGGCGGGACACGGCGCTGCTCACCGGGACGGCAGAAGTGCGGGAGAGCCCCGAGCAGGCGGCGGTGCTGGCGGTGCTGGACGCGACCAATCGATGGACGGAGCTCCGCCGGCTGGCGTAAGCGCGGTGGGCGGGACGACGGGAGGGCGGCAGACTCCCAGACCGATAGCAGTGATTCGTGAGAGCGCAGGATTAACCCGAGGGTTATTGAAAGGAACGGACTAGAGGGAGGGGACCCCGGTCTTCGCAGCAGGGCGAGCGGAGTCGAGCGGGCACAATTGAGCGGAGCGTAAGGTTGGCAATAGCGGTGCTGACCACTTCCCGATCTATAGAAACATTCAGGGGGGAGGTGACGCTCATGATCAGCTGGCTCGCAGCTGCGGCATTCGGCGTAGGCAGGC
>JAYUAL010000186.1:0-4892 GCA_043741355.1 Gemmatimonadales bacterium
GATGTGCTCACCTTGAACGGCACCTTGGCCATCGCCTCGGCGAACTTTGCGCTTTTGGGGAGGCTGTACGCGGGGTTGCTATCGTGCACCAGAAGCACCGAGATCTGACCCGCGTTCATCGCGGTGATCAGCTCCTCCATGGCGCCGTAGCCGTCGGTGGTGGGGATGCCGGCGCCGAACCGCACCGTCTTCCCCACGTTGCCGGCGACGTAATTGAGCAGGTTGACCGCCGCCGCCACTTCGATGGCGCCGCGATGCTGCGCGCCGACTCCGCCGGCCACCGCCAGGCTCGGGCTGGCCGAGACGAACTCCCGCGCCAGTTTCCGCACCGCTTCGGTGGTCATCCCGGTAGTCTGGGCCACCTTTTCCGGTGTCCAGGCGGCAAGGCCCGCCGTGAGGGCGCCGGCGTCGGTCGGCGCGGTCGTGCGCTCGGAGAGGATCACGTTCACCATCCCGAGGGCCAGAGCCGCCTCGGTCCCGGCTACAATCGGGTGCCACTCGTCGGCGTTCATGCCGGTGAGGTTCATCCGCGGACCGGCGTACACCAGCCTGGCCATCCCGGTCCCGTCGAAGCCGTGGGCCTTGGCGAATCCCCGTTGCTGCTCGACCACCGGGCCCCAGGTTTCCAAGAAATCGGCGCCGAACGAAACGATGTGCCGGGCCTGGGCAAAGTCGTACACCGGAAGCTCATCCAGACCGAAGACCTGCTGGTTGGCGGCCCGTTCCGGGGCGCGATCGAAGGCCTCGTACCGCACCAGCCTGCCGCCCAGCGCGCTGGTCCACGCGGCGAGCAGGTCGGAGAAGGTGCCCGGCCCGGCGCCGCTGATCACGGCCACCTTCCCCGTAGCGCCGCTGAGCCTCTGGGTCAGGCGGCCGATGGCGTCGTCCCATGTGAGGTCCTTCCGCCCGTTCCCTTCCCTGGCCATCGGACCCCTGGTGCGCCCGGGGTTGTAGAGTCCCTGAAGACCGGCCTGGCCGCGATGACAGAGGGTGCCGGCATTCACCGGGTGCGCGGGATTACCCTCCAGCTTGATGGCCCGAGCTTCGCGAGTCTTGACGTGCAGGCCGCAGCCGGCGGCGCATTCGGTGCAGGTGCTGGCGTACCAGGTCGGAATGCCGGGCACCTGGTCTTCGTCCTGTACCAGATAGGGAATCAGCTTCTCCACCTTCCCGGTGGAGCAGCCGGAGAGCGCGGCGGTACCGGCCCCGGTGACACCGAGGACGGTCAGGAAGCGGCGGCGATCGATGCCCTGGGTGTCGTCGTTCATCTACTCTCCCGGATCGGGGAGCGGGGAGCTAGTAATGGCATGCCGTACAGTCCCGGGTAACCTTGCGCTGGATATGACAGCTCACGCAGAAACCCATGTTGTTCACGTTGTTCACCTTGAAAACCTGGGGCATTCGGGCCACGTCGCCATGACAAGTCTGGCAGGCGTTGGGGCCCATCGCTTTGATGTGGCGCATGTGGGGGAAGTGCACGTGACGGGCCAGGGTGTGGATCCGAACCCATTCGAGCTTCGGCTTGGCCGGGTCGGTCCGGGCATTCCAGAACTGCCGCAGTTTCCTGATCTCCGCCTTGTTGGTCGAGTCGGCGCCCGAGACCACCAGGTGGCAGCCCATGCAGGTTTCCACCGAGGGGATCCCGGGCTCGGTGGCACGGTTCACCGTGTAGTGGCAGTACTGGCACTGCATTTTAAATTGACCGGCATGGATGTCGTGCCGAAAGAAGATCGGCTGACGCGGGCCCTTCAGATTCGACGAATCCGCGAGCGTGAGGCGAGGGGCGCCCGCGGAATCCACCGCCGGCTTCTGCTGTGCCAGCGCCCCGACGGCGATCGCTCCCGCGACAACGCCGAGACCCAAGAGCTTCCGCATTGCGAGCTATCCGTCGCGAGGGGTGAGCGACCGTGCGTCTTGCGGCCGGGCCCGTGCGGTGGGCCTGGCGGCGTACTTGTGAAATCTTTCACGAGGAGCCCCGCCGCGCAAGTCGGGTCAGCGCGACGCGGGACGGGGAGAAAATAGCGGCGTGGTGCTACGCCGGACAGGGCTCATTCTTCTCCCGCTTCCCGCTCCCCGCTCACCGCTTCCCCGCCTTCGAGGCGCCCCACCTCCCGCAGCCGCTCCGGCAGCTCGAATGGGGTCCCCTTCCGCTCCATGAAGCGCACCGTTTCCAGAGCCATGGCGCGGAAGAGCGATGCCTCCCGCCAATCGAGGTCGGCCCGGAAGAACACCTCCCGCACCGAGCGCATCACGACCTCGGTCCGCCGGGTCTTGAAGAAATCGATGGCCCACAGGGTGCGCTCCCAGTCGCGAAAGAGCAGCTCGAGCCGGCCGCTGGGCGCCGGCGGTGCGTCGCGACGGGGCGGCTTCCGGGGAGGCTCTTCACCGATGCGAGCCACCCAGGTTTCATAGAGCAGAATCCCGACCGCCTGGGCCAGGTTGAGCGAACGGTAGCCGGGCTCGGTGGAAATGGTGACCAGCGCGTGGCAGTGGTCGAGCTCTTCGTTGGTGAGGCCGCGATCCTCCCGGCCGGCCACCAGCGCCACCGGCCCCTCGGCGCTGCGTGCAATCAGCTCGGTGGCGGCGGCCCGGGGGCGGAGCACCCTTCGTTTGGCGGTGCGCTCCCGGGCCGTCAGCGCCGTCAGGTAGACGCAGTCTTCGGTGGCCTGGGCGAGGGTGTCGTGCAGCGTGATCCGGGCCACCAGGTCGGCGGTGTTGTGGGCAATGCCCTCGATGCGCCAGGGGTCGAACACCGCGGGATTGACCAGCCGGAGCCGTTCGATGCCGAAGTTTTTTGCCAGGCGCACCGCGCCGGCAATGTTGACGATGTCCTGAGGACCGACGAGGACGAGTATCGGCGGCGGAAACGACTCGCTCACGCCTCGCTCAGAAAGCTCGTGTTGACCCCCTTGGCCTTGAGCGAGGCCAGCAGTCCGGTCTTCTCGGCCGACTTGAGATACGCTTCCCGCGGCTCGATGGCGCCCGACTCCACCAGCTCCAGCAATGCGTCGTTCAACGTCACCATGCCGATCTTGCGGTTGGTCTGCATGATGGAGGGAATCTGAAATGTCTTTCCTTCCCGGATCAGGTTGGCCACCGCGGGAATGGAGAGCAGCACTTCTCGAGCCGCCACCCGGCCCCCGCCAACTTTCTTGCAGAGCACCTGCGCCACCACGCCGCGCAGCGACTCGGAGAGCATGACCCGGATCTGGGGCTGCCGGTCGGTCGGGAATTGATCGATGATCCGGTCCAGCGTCGACGCAGCGGTCGTGGTGTGCAGCGTGCCGAGCACCAGGTGCCCGGTCTCAGCGGTCTCGATGGCGATGGAGATCGTCTCGAGGTCCCGCATTTCCCCCACCAGGACCACATCGGGGTCTTCCCGGAGCGCGGCCCGGAGCGCCGCCTTGAACGACTTGGTGTGAATTCCGACCTGACGCTGGGTCACCAGGCAGCGTTTGCTCTGGTGAACGAACTCGATCGGGTCTTCGATGGTGATGAGATGGTCGGAACGGCTCCGGTTGATCAAGTCTACCATCGCCGCGAGGGTAGTGGACTTCCCGGAGCCGGTGGGCCCGGTAACCAGAACCAGCCCCCGATTGAGGGCGCAGAGATTCTGCACCTGCTGGGAGAGCCCCAGATCCTCCACCGTGCGAACCTCGGCGGGAATCTGGCGGAACACCGCCAGTGCGCCGCGGCGCTCCCGGCCGGCGTTGCAGCGGAACCGGGCGACACCCTCGACTTCGTAGGCCCAGTCCACGTCGTTGTCACGCTGGATGGTATCCCAGTGCTCCGCATCCATGATGCTCCGCAACAGGAGCTCCAGCAGCGTCCCATCGATCGGCGGTTCTTCCAGCCGCAGCAACTCGCCGTCCTTCCGGAGAATCGGGATCGCGTCGGTCCGGAGGTGCAGATCGGAGCCGCCCGATTCCACCATCCGGCGGAGCAGGCGCTCCATTTCCTTCCGCGGCGCGGTCAGGTCCGGTTCGGCGACCTTCACCTCCGGCGCTGCCATCGCCGACGCGGTCCCCGCGCCGTCGCCGGCGATTCGGAGTGTGGCGCCGAACCCGCCTTCTTCGGGCGCCAGCGCCACCTCGATGGGTCCGACCGGGCTCTCGTAGGCGAACGTAAAGCGGGCCTGGGCCACGATCCGGGTGGCGATGGCGGGCGACGCGATTTCCTTGAGCAGCGCGGTGACCTGGGATTCGGTGAGCGGATCCTTGGTCACCGGCTGCAGCACACCGCCTCGCGCCAGCCGCACCGGCTTGCCGGTGCCCAGCCGCAGCGCGTCCGCCCCGTGCTGTTTCATGGCGGTGAGAAAGCGATCGATACGGGGCACGGTCAGCTCAATCCAGGGGCGTGACGAGACGGACGTGAAGGCGGTTGATGAACCGCATCGCATCCTGGTCGACGAGGCAGAAGAACCCCTCGGCGTGGTTCAGGTAGTCCAGCACCCGGGCCCGGTCCGGGGGCAGCTCGGAGGTCACGGCGCCGACGAACCCGGTGCCATCGGAGAGCTCGACCTGCATGCCCAGTGTCCGGGCGGCCTCGACCCGATCGACGTCGCTGGCGGGCAGAACGGTCCGAACCGTGACTGCGAGGATCTGGCTCTTCGCCACGAAGATGGAGCGATTGTCCGAGGTGATGGGGAGAAACGGCTCGCGTCGGTTGAGGGCATCTTCGGGCGTTTCCGGCCCGGAATGGAACGAGGCCATCGGTTGGAGATGGAGAAACCCGTCGAGCGTGCGCCCGCCAGTCACCAGGACCTCCGCGCGGACCCGTACGGTATTGCCCCAGACGTTCGATCCCTGCTCAAGTGCCATCATGTGCGCGGAAGCTGGCGTGTGGCCCCGACCGGGGCAAGCCCCGGCGCGCTCACCCGCGGATTTCGGCGC
>JAYUAL010000187.1:0-4890 GCA_043741355.1 Gemmatimonadales bacterium
CCCGGGAGCCGCGCTTCGGCTCGGGGGCCCCGGCCCGGGTCGCGAGCTCCCCGCGCAGGGCGATGATTTCGGCGATCCCGTGCAGGAACCAGGGGTCGATGCCGGTCAGGGCGTGAACCTCGTCGGGGGTTATGCCCTCGGCCAGAGCCCGGGCGATGGCAAAGACCCGCATCGAGGTCGGCACCCGGAGCGCCTCGCGCACGTCGTCGCCCTTGAAGAAGCCGGGATCGACGCCGAGCGCCCCGATGTCCAGCATCCGCACCGCCCGCTGGATAACCTCGGGGAAAGTGCGTCCAATGGCCATGACTTCCCCAACGCTCTTCATCTCGCTACCGATACGGGTTGACACGCCGCGGAACTTGCCAAGATCCCAACGGGGGAACTTGCACACGATGTAGTCGAGCGCCGGCTCGAAGAACGCGGTGGTTTTCTTGGTGATGCCGTTGGGGATCTCCGGCAGCGTCAACCCGAGGGCGATCTTCGCCGCGACATAGGCGAGCGGATAGCCCGTGGCTTTACTCGCCAGCGCGCTTGAGCGCGAAAGGCGGGCGTTGACCTCGATGACCCGGTAGTCCGTACTCCGTGGGTCGAGCGCATACTGAATATTGCACTCGCCGACGACGCCAAGATGCCGAATGACATCGATCGCCATGGTTCGGAGCAACTGGACTTCTTCGTCATTGAGCGTCTGAGTCGGCGCGACCACGATGGACTCGCCGGTATGGATACCCATGGGGTCGACGTTTTCCATATTGCAGACAGTGATACAGTTGTCCTCGCCATCGCGGACGACTTCGACCTCGATCTCCTTCCAGCCGGCCAGGTATTCCTCCACCAGGACTTGCCGGATTCCTCCGTCAAAGGCCCGCTTGAGGGCCGGCTCAATGTCGCTCTCCTGCGCGATGACGGCGCTGCCCTTCCCCCCCAGCGCGAACGCGACCCGCAGCATGGCGGGAAGACCGATCTCCGATACCGCGCGTCGCGCCTCCCCGATCCGGTCGCAGGCCAAGCTCCTCGGGGACTTGACGTTGATTTCCGCGAGACGCTGCTTGAACAACTCGCGGTCCTCGGTATCCCGGATCGTTGCGATCGGGGTCCCCAGGATCCGCACGCCCAGCCGCTCGAACACTCCCCTCCGGTCGAGTTCGAGCCCGCAGTTGAGCGCGGTCTGTCCGCCGAATCCCAGCAGGACGCCGTCACATTCTTCCTGTTCCAGGATCTGCTCGACGTTCTCGGGGGTGATCGCGACGAAATACACCCGGTCAGCGAGCCCCTCACTCGTCTGGATGGTGGCGATGTTCGGATTGACGAGCACCGTGAAGACCGCTTCCTCGCGCAGGGCCTTGAGTGCCTGCGTGCCGGAGTAATCGAATTCTCCGGCCTGTCCGATCTGGAGAGCTCCCGATCCGAGGAGGAGTATGCGCTTGGGCATTTCGCGCGAGCGATGCGGGGTCATCGGCTGCCACCGCGTCCCGCGCCACAGAGGCGCAGGAACTCGTCGAAGAGAAACGCGGTATCGCGAGGGCCGGGACAGGCGTCCGGATGGAACTGCACGCTGAACACCGGTTTGAAGCGGGCGCGGATTCCCTCGTTGGTGCCGTCGTTCAGATTCACGAACCACGGCTCCCAGTCGCGCGGCAACGACTTGTCCTGGACGGCATACCCGTGATTCTGGCTGGTGACGAAGCACCGGCGGGTGCCGATCTCCTGCACCGGCTGGTTCACGCCGCGATGGCCGTATGGGAGCTTAAAGGTGTCGCCGCCGGCGGCGAGGCCGAGAATCTGGTGGCCCATGCACACGCCGAAGATCGGCAGACTGGGGCGCTTGAGGAGGCCGCGGACTTGTTCGACTAGCGCGCCCAGGTCTTTGGGGTCACCCGGACCGTTCCCAAGGAGGACGCCGTCGGCGTCGCCGGCGAGCTCGCCCAGGTCGGCATGCCACGGCGCGCGGGTAACCGTCGCACCCCGCGTGAGCATGGAGCGGAGGAGATTGTCCTTCACGCCGACGTCCACCACGAGCACCCGCGGGCCTGTCCCGTGTCCGATTCGGCTGGGCTGCTCCGGCGCCACCAGTCGGAACAGCTCGCGGCGCATTTCCACCCCTCGCGCCGCGCGCTGCGCTTCCGCGCGGGGGCGATCGTCGGGCAAGAGCCACCCCCGCATCGTCCCGTGTTCCCGCAGGCGGCGGGTCAGGGAACGGGTGTCGATCCCCGTCACCGCCGGCACCCCTTCGCTGGTCAGCCATTCGCCCAGTGTGCGCGCCGATGCGTGGTGACTGGGACGAGCGATCGCCTGCTGCACCACCAGCCCCTGGACCTGGATCCGATCCGACTCGAATGGGCCGTCAAGGCTCCCCGCTGGCCGAGGAGCGGGGACGCCATAGTTCCCCGCCAGGGGGTAGGTCAGTACCAGGATCTGGCCACGGAATGACGGATCGGTCAGCGCCTCGACGTAACCGCTCATGGCCGTGGAGAAAACCACCTCGCCAACGACCGGGTTCCGGGCGCCAAACGACACTCCACCGTACTCCGTACCGTCTTCCAGGATCAGCTTCATATTAGGGATGGCGGCCAATTGAGGTTGAACTGCGCGGCCCCCGCCTTGGACCCGATGCGGGCCCTGGGAGACTGTCGGACGTGCCATCAGGAATAACCAGGTGGGTTGAGTGCAAGCTCGGTGCCATCTATCTAACATTTGGGGCGCCGACGCATCACCCGCATCAAGGACCGAGTCCGAGACGGGGCGAGAGCTGCCATCCGGCGCCGACCCCGATGAGGGCAGCGAGAATCGTCTCCCAGCCGGGTAGCACCGACTGACCGAAAAGGGGGCCAACCAGCACCCCCATGGCGATCACCGCGATGGCAGCAGCCCGGTGCGGTGCCGTGAGAAGCCCCAGCACCAGGAAAATCAGCACCGTGCCGAGGAGCGGCCACCCGAGAATTCCGTTGTCGGCCTCATACTCGAAGGGAAGAAACCCGGTCCAGAACATTTCGGCACTGAGGCGGACTCGGGTCGTTTTTTCGGTCCCGGCCCGCCCCACCCGAAGCTCGAGCTGCCGTCGTGTCGCGTCGAACTCCAGGCGGAGCGTGTCCCCCGACGATCTGGGCACGGCCTCGTCCATCCTGAGCCAGAGCGTCCGCACGCCGAAATCGCTGAGGCGCAGGCGCTGGCGGACTAGGACTGATGTCCCCCTCTGCCAGAGGCTCACCAACTCCTCCCCCTGCCCGGATACCACGCCGATGAGCTGGGCGCGACCCTCGAAGGGACCGCCTGTTACGATATCGGTGGCCACCCGAATGGTGTCCGCCCGGGCTAGCCGTTCGCGGAGAACCCCGGTCGGGCCAAACGGTCCATCCGGAATTGCCATCCCCTGCACCGAGAGACTCAGCACCTGTCCCGGAAAGAGCGTCGTCCCGGAAAATTCATGTCGCCATGAACCGAACCAGAGCGCACCCGGCGGCAGGCTGGGCCTGACCAGCAGACCGCCGGTTACCCAGGCCGCCACCAACCCGGCCGCGAGAGGCGGGCCGGCCACCCGCCGCCATCTGGCTTTCTCGAGCCAGGCGCGTACCAGGATCGCCCCGAGCGCGGTGCCCAGGCCGTTCGTAACGACATCGTGGAATGAAGCGGCACGGCCCGGGATCCACCACAGTTGAGAGAGTTCGATCGCGATGCTCGCGAGAGTCCCGATTGCGACTGCGCTGCGGCCCCGAACTCCCTGCATCGCCAAGCCGACGCCCAGGGGTACAAAGAGCAGCACATTGAGGACGAGGTCGGTCAGCAGATAGTCGCTGCCGGTCACCGGCGGCGGCCCGCCTTGATCAGGCCATAGGGTGAACCAGGCAATCGCGGCCGCGGCCGCGATTGTCACGGCGATCCCACGAAGGCGGTTGTCACGCGCTCCGGTCAGGCCCACGAGCGACACTTCTGGGCTAATTGCTTAGTCTCCGGTATTTTGAGATAGCAGCCGCGAACCAACCTGGCAGCCTTGATCACCAAGCGATGCCTCGGGTTGGTCCAAAAGTAGGTCGCTCTCCTTCCCGGGCAAATGACACACATCTTCTCCGTCGATGTCGAAGAGCACTTCCAGGTCAGCGCCTTCGACCGTGTGCTCTCCCGGGACGACTGGGGTGCCCAGCCCAGCCGGGTGGAGCAAAACACCGACCGCATTCTCGACCTGCTCGCGCGATTCGACGCCCGAGGCACGTTCTTTACGCTGGGCTGGGTCGCGGAGCGCAAGCCTGAGCTGGTTCGCCGGATCGTCGCCGCCGGCCACGAGCTCGGCTCGCACGGCTGGTGGCATTGGAAGGTCACCAGGCTTACTCCCGACCGGTTCCGGGATGAGGTCCGCCGCTCCAAGTCTGTGCTGGAACAGATTTCGGGAACCCCGGTGCTCGGCTTCCGCGCGCCGAGCTTTTCCATCATTCCCGGCGTGGAGTGGGCCTTCGACGTGTTGCTCGAGGAAGGCTATTCGTACGACTCCAGCCTGTTTCCCATCCGTCGGCCCGGGTACGGTTATCCCTCGGCATGCCCGTTTCCGTATCGGATTGTCCGGGCGGGCGGGTCCCTGGTGGAATTTCCCCTCGCCACGCTCTCCCTCGGCCCGCTCCGGATCCCAGCAGCGGGTGGGGGGTACCTCCGCCACTTGCCCCTCGCCCTGATCAGAGCGGGGTTCCGGCAGCTTGGAGCGAGCGGTCAGCCCGGCATGTTCTACATCCACCCTTGGGAGGTGGATCCTGACCAACCGCGCTTGCCTGTGGGATGGATCACTCGGCGTCGCCACTATGGCGGGCTCCGGCGCACCCTGCCCCGCTTGGAGGCGCTCCTCTCCGAGTTCCAGTTTACCTCCGCCGGCCAATGGCTGAAGGGAATCCCGCTGTGACGCTGGGG
>JAYUAL010000188.1:0-4876 GCA_043741355.1 Gemmatimonadales bacterium
GCCTGGCGAACCTGGTGGTACTGCGGAAGAAGCCGCTGGCGGCCTAACCCAACAGGCGGTGACCGGTCCCGAGACGATTCGCGATCTCGGGCCCGGTCATTTCCAGCAGGGCGGGAATCCCGGAGAGGGACCGCAGTGGGGTCCGGGCCGTGAACACCCGAAGCCTCCGCGCGCTCCGGTACAGCTCCCCGGTAATACGCGGCAAGCCGAGGTGGCCGGCCCGGCCTTCCGGTGTCAGGCGCTCGATGCTGCCGTCACGGGTGCGGAGCGGGAGGTCCACGGCCAGCATATCCTCCCGGGCCGGGAAATCCAGCAGCAGCTCGCCCGCCTGGAGGCCGACTTCGGCGGCAAGGGCGTCCTCGACCCGCTCGGAGAGATCGGGATCCTCGGCGACCCAACCCTCCGGGGCCCCGGTCACCTCGCTCGCGGAAAGATCGAGCGATCGTTTGAAGAGGCGACGAGTCGCGATCGCCTGTGCCAGTGCGCTGCCGTCGCCCTCGGCCAGGAGATGCATGAGTGCGTCGTCGGTCAGATCCGCAACGCCTTCCGCCGAGACGATGCCCCGGGCCACCGCGCCCCGCGCCGCCCGCTTGAACATGCAGGTGGCGCTCCGCACGGCGTGGTGCCAGTAGACGTTGCGGTACATCTGATACTTCGCGAACAACAACGACTCCAACCCACTGACGCCCTTTTCGTGCACCCCGATTTCCCGCCGGCCGTCTTCGGTCTCGACCACGCAGAGCGACGCCAGGAGTCGGTCCACGTCTACTACGCCATAGGGAACGCCGCACATCCGGGAATCCCGGCAGAGGTAGTCGATCTTATCGAGGTCCAGGGACCCCGAAATGAGTCCCTGCAGCGGACGGTCGCTCTGCCCTCGGATCAGCGCGCCGATTTCCCCCGCCAGCGATGGGCCGCCCTCGTCGGCGAGGCGCTCGGAGAGCTCCCCTTGAAGAAGCCGTGCCGCGCCCTGGGTTTCGTGGGAGAGAAACCCCGCCTCCTCGAGTGCGTGCGAAAAGGGGTAGTGGCCGATGTCGTGCAGCAGGCCCGCGAGCGAGATCGCCGTGCGGTCCCGCTCCCCGATTCCATCGAGCTCGCCTCGCCGGTCGAGCGCCGCGATGGCGCTCCGGGTCAGATGGTAGGCCCCGAGGGCGTGCTCGAACCGGGAATGGGTGGCGCCGGGGTAGACCAGAAAAGCGTGACCCAGTTGCCGGATGTAGCGGAGCCGCTGGACCGCGGGGGTATCGAGTACGGCGAGCGCCGCGCCGTCCAGGGTGATGTTGTCCCAGAGGGGGTCGCGGATGACTTCGTGGTGACGCATAAGAGTGACCGGTGACCAGTGACCGGTGAACCCGCCCGGGGTTTACCGGTTACCGGTCACTACCCCTTGGGCCCTGCGGCCGCCACCGCTTCCGGCACCTGGGCCGCGAACGCCTCAAAATTCTTCCGGAACATCTCAGCGAGCTTCTTCGCCTGCGCGTCGTAGGCCAGCGGGTCCGGCCAGGTATTCCGCGGCATCAGCACTTCCGAAGGCACCCCCGGCACGGCAAGGGGTACCTCGAATCCGAAGACCGGGTCCTTCTGGTACTGCACCGAGTCGAGCTGACCGGCGAGCGCCGCCGTAACCATCGCGCGGGTGTATGGGAGCTTCATCCGGCTGCCGGTGCCGTACGCGCCGCCGGTCCAGCCGGTATTCACCAGCCAGACCTGCGCGCCGTGCTTGGCGATGCGCTCGCCCAGCATCTTGGCATAGACGCCCGGTGGCAGGGGCAGGAACGGCGCACCGAAGCAGGACGAGAAGGTAGCCGAGGGCTCGGTAACGCCTCGCTCGGTGCCGGCCACCTTGGCCGTATAACCGGAAAGAAAGTGATACATCGCCTGCTCGGGGGTGAGCCGCGCGATCGGGGGGAGCACTCCGAACGCATCGGCGGTCAGAAAGATCACGTGCCTGGGATGGCCGGCCACACCGCTGGGCTGGTGATTCGGAATGAAATGAATCGGGTAGCTGGCCCGGGTGTTCTCGGTGATCTTGTCGCTGTCGAAGTCGACTGCACGGGTGAGCGGATCCACCACTACGTTTTCGAGCACGGTGCCGAAGCGGCCGGTGGCGGCGTAAATCTCCGGTTCGCTGGTGGGGGAGAGGCGGATGGCCTTGGCGTAGCAGCCGCCCTCGAAATTGAAGACCCCGTGGTCGCTCCAGCCGTGCTCATCGTCGCCGATCAGGTGGCGGGCGGGGTCGGCGGAGATCGTGGTTTTACCGGTGCCGGAGAGGCCGAAGAAGATTGCGGTGTCGCCCCCGTTGCCGACATTGGCGGAGCAGTGCATCGAGAGCACGCCCCGCTGGGGCATCAGGTAGTTGAGCACCGTGAAGATGCTCTTCTTCATTTCCCCGGCGTACCGGGTGCCGCCGATGAGCACGGCCTTGCGCGCAAAGTTCACCACGATGAAGGTAGACGTCCGGGTGCCGTGCCGCGCCGGATCAGCCGGGAACTCCGGGGCGTGGTACACCGTCCATTCCGGAGCGAACCGGGCCAGATCCGCCAGGTTCGGCCGGATGAACATGTTCCGGACGAAGAGCGCCTGCCATGCGTTCGGGGTGACGAAGCGCACCGAGAGCCGATAGCGCCCATCGGCGCCGCCGAAAAGATCCTGCACGAACACTTCCGGCTGATCGTTCAGGTGCTGCTGTACGCCGGCCAGGAGCAGCTCGAATTGCGCCGGCGACATCTTCTCGTTCTTCTCCCACCAGATCTTTGCGCTGGATCCCGGCTCATCCACCAAGAACTTGTCCTTCGGGCTCCGTCCCGTATGCGGCGAGGTGATGGCCGTGAAGGCGCCGCGATCGCTCAGGAGGCCTTCCTCGCGCCGGATCGCCTGCTCGACCAGCTCGCTGGCGCCGAGGTTGGCTCGCACGCGCTTTGGCGTGAGCCCATGCGCGGTGAGGGGGGGGCCTTCGCGCTGGACGGATATAGGGGCCATGGGACAGGAATTCCTTGTGTCAGAATGCAACGTTTGAAATGCCGAACAGGGGATAAAGATCGTCGGGAAGTCGGGAAGTCGGTAGGTCGGTAGGTGAGGGGCCTACCGACTTCCCGACGTTCCGTAGGCGCGGAGCCGCCGGAGCATCCGGCGGTCATTGGTCACCAGGTCGTCGCCCTTCGGAGTCTCCAGGATTTTCGGAATGCCGGCGAAACGAGGGTCCCGCATGATCCGGCGGAAGGGCTCCGGCCCCAGCGATCCCTCCGCCACCAGCTCGTGCCGGTCCCGCCGGGAGCCGAACGGGGTCTTCGAATCGTTGAGGTGCAAGCAGCCAAGATGCCTGATTCCGACTATCCGATCCCACCGCTTCCACACTCCGTCATAGTCCTTCGCCAGATCGTAGCCCGCGCTGTAGAGGTGGCAGGTGTCGAGACAGAAGCCGACTCGATCGCGCACGTCCGGGGCAATCCGCTCACGCAGTTCAGCCAGCTCCTCGAAGGTGCTGCCCAGAGCCGTACCGGTACCTGCAGTGCCTTCGATGAGCAGCGTCACCTCCGGCGCCGCGCGAAGGGATTCCGAGTAGTTGCGCGCGTTGCGTTCCAGGCCCGCTTCCGGGTGATCCATGTAGTTGCCCGGGTGCGACACAACCGAGCCGATCCCCAGGGCCAGGCAGCGCCGGAGCTCAGCGGTAAAAGACGTTGTGGATCTTCGACTTAGGGTGGGATCAGGGGTGGCGAGGTTTATGAGGTACGAATCGTGCGAAACCACCATTCGGATGTCGCTTTCGGCCACGCGGTTATGAAACTCACGCACCACGGCCTCGGCGATCTCCGGTTCCCGCCATTGATTCGGTGTCTTGGTAAAGACCTGAATGGCGGTGGCACCGATCAGCAGCCCACGTCCCGGTGCGGTGTGGACGCCGCCCTGGGTCGACACGTGGGCGCCGAGCAGTTCACTGCGATCTCGTTTTGGTGGAGTCATGCGCGTGCCGGTTCTCCGTAATTGCAGGCAACTCCGATGAGAGAGCGGGTCCTCCTGTTCGGAGACTTCGGCGCCCGTCCCGAGGGGATGGAGCGCGCCCTGGTCCGTGCCGGCTTCGCCCTTTCCGAGGGCTCCTCCCCAAGCTCGACCGACGCGCCCGATCTCGTCCTGGTGGCCGTTCGCGATGCGGGCATCGAGCTGGAGCGCGCGCTGGGGGTCTGCCGAAGCCGCGACTGGACCGGTGTGCCCGTCATAGCGCTGCTCGGCACCACCGAGCAGGGCGGGATCACACGGGCGCTCTCGCTCGGCGCGGCAGACGCGATTGCCGCGCCGATAGATCTGGCCGAGCTTTCCGCCCGGCTCGAGGCCAGGCTGCGTTCCCGCGCCGAGATGCTGCGGGCCTCGGGAGCCGGCTCGCTGCAAGCCGAGCTGTTCCTCGCCATCGAGGAGGTGGCCTCGGCACGGCGTCCCGACGAGATGCTCGAGAAGCTGGTGAATCGAATCGGCGTCGGCCTTGGCGCCAATCATTGCGCCTGCTTGATCCCTTCCGCGGACGGTCGCTACGCCCGGGTCGTGGCAGTGCACGACGATCCGACGATGCGGGGCCTGACCGTGGACCTTTTCCACTATCCCGAAGCAGTCGAATCGGTCGTGTCGGGCCGCTCGGTGCATGCTCCGGAGGTGCTGCGCGACGGCCTCTTCCTGGCGCATTTGGCGCAGTGGCCCGACTCTCCCGAGGTGCGGGAAATCGAAAGCGCCGCCGCGGTTCCCCTGATCACCCACCGGACGGTGCGGGCTGTGATGGTGATCCGGACCCGCCGGGGCGACCCGCCCCTCACACCCGAGCAAGTCGCCTTGATCGAACAGCTGGTGAATTCCGCCGCCGCGCTCTTGGAACGGGAGGACCGGCGTGCCG
>JAYUAL010000189.1:0-4872 GCA_043741355.1 Gemmatimonadales bacterium
GAGCCCCGCCGCCGTCAGCGCGCGCACCGCGCCCAGGTGGGCCGCGGTCTTGGCGCCGCCACCCGAGAGCACCAGCACCACGCGCTCCCCGGCGCCGGAACTCACCCGCGCTTTCGCGCCTCGTGCCGGATCCGAGCCGCCTCGAAGCGCGCCCGTTCCTCGTCGGTCTCGGGAATGAGGCGCGGAACCCGCTTGGGCTTCCGGTATGCGTCGATGGCGACGAAGACGACGTGCGCCGTGTGGGTGTGCTGCATCTCGCCGGTGCTGACGGTTTCCGAGTAAACATTGACGGTGATGTCCATGGAGCTGTTGCCCACGAAGTCTACCGTCGATCGGCAGGTGACCAGCGCGCCAACCGGAATCGGGTGGTGGAAATCGAGCCGGTCGATGGACTTCGTAACCGCGGGCCCTCCGGCGTGCCGGATGGCCGCCACGGCCGCGCACTGATCCACCAGCGCCGCGAGGTGACCCCCGAACAGATCCCCGAGCACGTTCTGCATGTGGGGCATCACGAAGGTCGAGATCTCTCCCCTCGAATACGACATCGGCCGGCTGTCAGGTACCATGGGTGCAGCTCCCCGCTCCTTAGAAGTCTACCGGCCGGAGATAGAACTCGTTGATAGCCGTCTGGCTCAGCACCGCCACCGTCGGAAGCTTTCGTTTCCAGTGGGTCGAGTCGAGCCGCTTGCGCACCAGCTCCACTTCCGCCGGCGTGAAGCCGAGTACCCCGATTCGGGCCGAATCGTAGCCCTTGAGCAGCCAGTGCAGGATCGTATCGGCCTTCGCGTAGGTGATGCCGAAGTCACCCTCGTCGGTCTGGCCCGATACCAGGTCGGCCGTCGGGGGCTTGGCTAGAATCACATCCGGCACACCGAGTTGCCGGGCCAGCGCCACGACCTGGGTTTTGAAGAGATCACCGATCGGATTCACCGGCGGCGTGTCGTCGGCGTGCCAGGTGAAGTAGCCGAACAGCCGCTCCGTCTTGTTGCCGGTGCCCAGCGGAAGCGCGCGCAGCGCGGCGGACCGGTCGAACAGCGCCACCATTCTGAGTCGCGCGAGGATGTTACCCAGCCGCGAGGGATCGGGCCGGCCGGGCAGCGAGGCGCAGAGACCGTCCGCGGCGGCACTGACATCGATGGTCTCCATTCCGATGCCGAGGTGATCCACCACCAGCGCGGCATGCCCGAGAGACTCAGGGCTGGAGAGCCGGTAGGGCATGCGGATCGCGGTGATGTTCGAGGGTCCGAGCGCTTCCGCCGCGAGAAAGGCGACCACCGCGCTATCGAGTCCGCCCGAGAGCGCCACCAGTGCCTTCGCAAACCCCCGGCGGCGGGAAACCTCGTCACGGAGGAACTCCACCAGCCATCGTCGGGTGAGCTCGGGGTCGATGGCGAGCGGATCGGCGCCGGACCCGAGGCGGGCGGACTCGGGTGCCAGGACGACGGGACGGCGGGAAGACGGGAGGACGGGAGGCTTTCCCGTCTTCCCGCCGTCCCGTCGTCCCGTCAACTCGTTCAGCAAGTGCGGCAGCCGCGACCTGAGATCCGAGAGGAGCGGAGATTCCGCCCGGACCCTTGGAATTTCATCGAGATCGATCGTCACGCGGAGCACATCCTCCTCGAACACCGGTGCCCGGGCGAGCAGCTCACCCGTGGGACCCACCACGAGTGAACCCCCGGGAAACCCCTTCCCTCCCTCGAACCCGACCAGCTGGGCCAGCACCACGTACATGCCGTGTTCGCCCGCGATGCCCTGCGCCGTTCGCTCCCAGCGCAGCAGGCTCCCCGGCCGCGCCTCCGCCCCGTTGCCCGACTCGGGCGGCGTGAGACCGCGGGCCGGGCTGGCACTCACTACCAACAGGATCTGGGCGCCGTCAAGCGCGGCGATTGTCGGCACCAGGGAGTGCCAGGCGTCCTCGCAGACGATGACTGCGCCACGGCCCCATCCCGCATCGAAGGCCGAGACCGATTCTCCCGGCTCGACGAAGCGCTCCTCGTCGAAGACGCCATAGGTGGGGAGGAAGATCTTCCGATGCACGTGCCTGATCCCGGCCTCGGCGCCGCCCAGCGTGGCCGCCAGCGCCGAGTTGTGGAGCCGAGTACGCCAAAGCTCGTAGAACCCGATCACGATATCGAGAGGAGGCGCGCCGGATGCCGTGTGTTGCCCGGCCAGGTCGGTGTAAATCTCCTCCGCGGTGCGAGCCAGCTCCCGCACCGCTCCTTCGAGGAAATAGCCGGTGAGCGCGGCCTCGGGCATCACCAGGAGATCGGGGGGCTCCGGACTGGCCCCCAGGGTGCGGAACAGCTCGCCTACCCGGGCGAGATTCTCGGCGTAGGCGCCCTTTCTGGGCTTGAGCTGGGCGATCGCAAGGTGCATCGGATAAAAGTAACCGGTCACCGGTAACCGGTTACCTGTCACTGGTACTGGTCACCGGTCACCGGTCCCTGGTAACATTCTCCTCCCATGACCACGCCCCCAAACTACAGCGAGCCCCTCCCCGGCCTGCTCACCTCCGGCCAGCCGGTGCCATCGCATTTCGAAGCCCTCGGGGCCCAGGGGGTGAAGACCGTCATCGATCTGCGCGATCCGATGGAGCCGCGACCCTTCGACGAACCGGCGCTGGTTCGCAAGCTGGGCATGACCTACCTCAATGTCAGTGTTCGGCAGGGCGCGCTCGATGACGCGGTGATGGATTCGGCGCTCGACGCGATCCGGCGGAGCGACGGCCGGCCGCTCCTGCTCCATTGCGCCAGCGCCAACCGGGTAGGCGGGGTGCTGATTCCCTATTTCATGATCGACAAGGGGATGGCCCAAGAAGACGCAGTGGCCGCTGCGATGAAGGTGGGTCTTCGCGGGGCCGATCTGTTGGAGTGGGCCCTCGACTATACCCAACGCAAAACGGGCGGCTGACGCCGCCCGTTCCGCCACCAATCCGTCCTCACCGTCCTCACCGACCGCACCTTCATGGCCGCCGGGGCCGTGACGGTGGCGGCGACGAATGACCGCCTCCGCTCCCCCCGTTGCTGCGCGCCGGTTCGGCGCGTTGCGGAGGAGGCTCCCGGTGCGACGGCTCGGAGCGCGGCGGAGGCGCCGACCTCCCGCCGCCGTCGCCGCCTCGCGGAGCGTAGGAAGTGGGTTCCCGGCGGCCGCGATCGTTCGAGTTGTCGTCGCCTCCGCGAGACACCGGATAGTTCACTCCCTCGGGACGGGCTCGTCGCGCGGGCGGCGCAAAGTCGGGGGCCCGGCCGCCGCCGCGAGACACGCCTTCCGGAAAGCGATTGGCGATACCGCCGGCCGGGCGGCCGCGGGGGCGCCAGTCGATTTCGGGCACTCCGCCGGAGTTCCGGCCGCTGGGAAGGGCGCCCGCATAGCTGCCCACACCGGCGGCCGGAGTTCGGGGAAGAACCGCGTAGCCCCGCGGCCGCCCGACGATGGTTGGTCCGCGATTGGTAGTGCCGGGCCGATAGGGGTAGTACCCGCCGTACCCGCCGTACCCGCCGTACCCGTACGGGTAGCCATATCCGTAGCGGGAGGGGGAATAGCCTGAATAGAAACCGAAGCCGAACCCCCAGCCGCCGTCATAGGGCCACCGGTGGCAGCCGTTGTAGCGCCAGCTCCAGTTGTTGCAGTAGAAGTAATCGTCATAGAGATAGATCGGGCGGCCGGGATAGGCCGAGGTGTTGTACGAGTAGGTGGACTCTCCGTATACCCGGTATCCCATGACGTCGTAGTCGAATCCCTGCGGCCCGGCGATGCCCTGGACCAGGCTGGAGAGATCAGCTTCAGGGTTGGTAGAGGCGCGATCGATCTCGAGCCTGGTGTAGTCCCAGCGATCGGCCAGCACAATTTGCTCGAACCGCCAGGGATCCTGGGACACCGCCGTGAAAATCAGGCCGGTTCCGTCTCCGGAGGCGCGGAATGCTGCCTGAGAGTCGCCGTCGCGGACCTCATAGCGGCGTCCCGCCTGAACCCTGGGGTCGTCCCGGGGATCCAGCGGGAAGAGCACCCGGACCCGGCCGTCGGTGTCGTAGTTGAGTACCAGGAGGTACCCGTCCGCGTCGGCATCTACCTGCAGCCGCACCCGGTCTCCGGGGCGGAAGCGGCGATCGTTGTTCATCCAGAGGCGGATCGGAGGGCGACTGGCAGTAGACGCCGCCGCCTGATGTTGCTCCCCGGGCTGGGCTCCGGAGCCGAGGGTAGCGAACAGTACGAGCAGATTCAGCATGGGTTCCTCCGAGACGACCCGTCCGTCGACGGCGATACCTGATTTGAAATGGACACTCGTCAGACCCTTCCGGCAATATCCAGATCCGTGCCAACCCTTGAGATGCGGTTAAGTCTCTGTAAGGCAATTACTTGAACGCTTAGCACCGACCCCTGAAGTGTCCAGCCGACAGGACAGCCGGCCCACGATGGGTCTCACTGCTGGGACTCACGGCTTCCGGTGCCAGTACATCCGCATCTCGGAAATCCGGACTCCGTCGGTTTCGCAGAACATCGCTCCCCGCGCCTCGACCCAGTCCCCGGTTCGCCGACGCCGGAACACCGATTTGAATTCGGTGGCGAACCAGGGACCCGCCAGAAAGATCTCCCCGGTCGTGACACTGATCTCCGATTGATGATAGGGAACGTCGCTCCAGTACTTTCGGATCGCGTCGGAACCCGAGAGCGGCTCGGCGAAGGGAGTCTCCATGAATACCGCGTCGGTATTGAACACCAGGACAATCAGGTCGATCTGGCCCTTGGACCACCCGCGGGCGAAGGTGTCAACGAGCTCCCGGGCTTTCTCCCGCGAGAGGCTCGGTGGGGCGGCATTGGTCATGTTCCAAAATACCTACATGCCGCCCCGCCGCCTGTGTCCCGGGGCACCGG
>JAYUAL010000190.1:0-4859 GCA_043741355.1 Gemmatimonadales bacterium
CTTCGAGGAGGAGCCGACTTGCAGAGGCTTCATCGCGGGCCCTCAATCCTCATTCCTCAATCCTCACGCCTAACAGATAACCCCGAATACCATGGAGTCAATCGTAGTTGTCGATCTGGGCCCGCTGGAGCACTCCGGAATAGTCCGCATAGCAGACCTTGGTCTCCGAATAAAAGTGGTACACCTCCCACCCGCCCTCGCGATGTCCATTCCCGGTCTGCTTCACGCCGCCGAAGGGCAGGTGCGCCTCGGCACCGATGGTCGGCGCATTGACATACGTGATGCCGTTGTCCAGGTCGCGCATGGCCCGGAACGCCAGGTTGACGTTTCGGGTATAGACCGAGCTGGAAAGGCCATACCGTACCCCGTTGTTGATACGCACCGCCTCGTCGAAGCTGCCGAACCGGAGCACGGTGAGCACCGGGCCGAAGATTTCCTCATGCGCCAGTCGGCTCTTCGGCCTGGCACCCGCAAAAATCGTGGGTTTGTAGAACCAGCCGTTGCGGAGCTTTGGGCTCCGGGGCCGGCGCCCGCCGGTGATTAACTCGAGTCCCTCCTGCTTCCCTATAGCGACGTAGCGCTCCACCTTTTCCAGCGCCGCCTCGTGAATCAGCGGCCCCACCTGGCTGCCATCCTTGCGACCGTCTCCAAGAACCAGCTTTTCGGCCGCCTCGGCAAGCCGCCGGAGGAACCGGTCGTGGATTTTGCGGTGCAGCAGCAGGCGGCTGGTGGCGGTGCAGCGCTGCCCGGTGGTGCCGAAAGCGCCCCAGAGCACGCCGTCGAGCGCCAGCTCGAGATCGGCGTCGTCCATCACGATCATGGCGTTCTTGCCACCCATCTCCAGCGACAGACGCTTGTGCATCCGGCCGCAGGTCTCTCCGATCTTCGCACCGGTGGTGGTGGAGCCCGTAAAGGAGATGACGGCAACATCGGGATGCTCTACCAGGGGCTGCCCTGCCGTCTTGCCCCGTCCATGCACCAGCTGGATGACCTGGGGCGGCAGCCCCGCTTCGAGCAGCAGCTCGACCAGCATGTGCACCGTATAAGGAACATCCTCGGACGGCTTGATCACCACCGAATTCCCGCACACAAGTGCCGGAAACATTTTCCAGGTGGGGATCGCCAGCGGAAAGTTGAAGGGGGTGATGAGGCCAGCCACCCCGATCGGTCGCCGATAACTCATGGCCCACTTGGCCTGGAGCTCGCTGGGCACGGTGTGGCCGAAGAGCCGGCGACCTTCCGAGGCGGCATAATACGCCGTGTCGATGCCCTCCTGTACGTCGCCCCGGGTTTCGGTCAATACCTTGCCCATTTCCCGGGTCATCTCGCGGGCGATGCGCTCCTTGTCGCGGGTGAGCAAATCGCCCACGCGTTTCAGGACCTCCCCGCGAGCCGGCGCGGGCACCTGGGACCACTTTCGGAAGCCTTCGATCGCGGAGGCGACCGCGGCATTCACGTCTGCCGCGTCCGAATCGGGAAAGCGCCCGATCACATCGCGCGTATTGGCGGGATTGCGGTTCTCGAAGTAGGCGCGGGTGGTGGGAGCGACCCAGCGTCCCGCAATGAAATTCCTGAATGTCTTGGACATTTGACTCGGTTTAGTAGCGGGGAGCGGGGAGCGGGGAGCGGACGCCGGCCCAGGTCACTTGCAGACCCAGACGGCCGGCTGCCTTGCGTAGGAGGATCTATCCAGTACCGCCTTGGCGAGGAGCCCGGCGCCCCAGATCGTCACCAGGAGGGAGACGACATGCGCGAGACCCATGCGCCGGCTCCATGAAGTGGCAGCGCCCCAGAGGCCCGCCAGGACCACTCCTCCGGCAGCCGCGAGGTATGCGTAGAGCAGCATCCCGCAGCTGTGGGCGTAGGGCCACTGGGTCACACCGACCGCGACGGCCACGCCCAGGGCGACCCGAATCCATGCAGTCAGGACCGTCCGCCCGCTCCGGGCCGGCGGAGGAAGCGCGGCACGGGTCACCGGCGGGGCCGAACCGGCGCCGGTGGGCACCGGCTTGCCGGGAGTCGCCACCGGCTGCTTGGCGATGATCTTGTCGATCGCCGCCATTTCCTTGTCCCAGTCGCGGTTCGGGCCGGTCACGGGTCCTCGCGGGTCAGCTGATACTTCTCGATCTTCTTATACAGATTCGAGCGGGGCATGTCCAGCGCCCGCGCCGTCTCGGCTACGTTCCAGGCGTGCTCCCGCAGCTTGACCAGCAGAAACGCGCGCTCGGTGTCCTGCCTGAAGTCTTCGAACGTCCCGGTGCGTCCCGTTTCCGGCGCGAGGTCCGGGGAGGCGATTCCTTCGGGCGAGGGCAACAGCCGCTCGACATCCGTCGCGGTGATTTGCTTACCCAGCGCCAGAATCAGCAGCCGCTCCACGGCGTTGCGGAGCTCGCGAACATTCCCCGGCCAGGATCGGCGCTGCAGCGCGCGGATCGCATCGGGGGTTACCGGTCGCGCCGCGACGCCGGTACCGACGCTGAGTGTGGCAGTGAAGTGCTCCACCAGGGCGGGGACATCTTCCAGCCGCTCCCGGAGCGCGGGCACCGCGATCGGCACGACGTTGAGACGGTAGAACAGATCCTCCCGAAACCGGCCGTCTTCGATCTCTTCCTCGAGATCCTTATTGGTGGCCGCAAGCACCCGGACGTCCACCTGCACCTGGCGGGCCGCGCCGATCCGGTTGACGACTCCCTCCTGCAATACCCGGAGCACCTTCGACTGCGCCGCCAGCGACATGTCGCCGATCTCATCGAGGAAGAGCGTCCCTCCATCGGCCAGCTCGAACTTGCCGGCTCGGTCGGTGAAGGCTCCCGTGAAGCTGCCCTTCATGTGCCCGAACAGCTCGCTCTCGATCAATTCGGAGGGAATCGCAGCGCAGTTCACCTCGATGAACGCCCGCTCCCGCCGGGGGGAGGATTCGTGCAGCGCGCGCGCGACCAGTTCCTTCCCGCTGCCGTTTTCCCCGGTGATGAGCACCCGGGCGTGGGTCGGCCCCACCCGGTCGATCAGCGTGCGAACCTCTTCCAGCGCCGGGCTGGTGCCGACCATCGGATAGCGGGTGTCGAGGACCCGCTTGAGCTCGCGGTTTTCACCGGTGAGCGCCGATTGGGCCAGCGCATTGCGCAAGGTCACCAGCAGCCGGTCGGTATCCAGCGGCTTCTCGAGAAAATCGAACGCGCCCCGCTGGGTCGCCTGCACCGCGGTCGCGATGGTCCCGTGCCCCGAGATCATCACCACTGTGATGGGCGGATCCAGATCGCAGAGGCGGCTCAACGTCTCCAGCCCGTCGAGCCCCGCCATCTTGACGTCGAGCAGCACCACGTGGGGACGGAACTCCCCGCAGAGGGTGATGCCCTCGCCGCCCGACGCCGCGGTCCGCACCTGCCACCCTTCGTACTCGAGCACCTGGCGGAGTGCGTCGCGAATCCCGCCTTCGTCGTCGACTACCAGCACCCGGTTCACGGGCCGCCCCCGGGCCGCGGCCGGCCGTAGAGGGTCATCCCGCCGGGCGTAACCCGGAGGCCGGTCACCCCGGCCGGGAGGGTCACCGGAATGCCGGTGCCTCCGCCCCGGGGCGCAAAGCGGCGAATCTGCTGGTTCACGAAGTTCTTCGGTACCGGCACCCCCCGCACCCGTACCCGCTCCACCTCCCATTCGGCCAGGCCGGGGCGGCGATAGATCAATCGCCCGCCCGCCTCGAGGTATTCGTGGTCCCGTACCATGCTCGAGAGCGGCCCCAGCGCCACCGGAACCTTGCGGGTGTCCACCCGGGCGCGAATCTCGATGTCATCGCGGTCGAGCCGGATCTCGACCGAATCCACTGCCTGCGGCACCATCCTGGCGGCCAGTTCCACTGCCAGGCTGGCCAGCTCTTCGGCGCTCAGCACCACGGAGTCAGCGCCGGCGGCCCGCAGCGCGTCGAGTCGCCGGAGGATCGTTTTCGCGTCAGCAGTGCGGCCGCGGCCACCGGCCTCCGGAGCCGGACTCTCCGCGGTCCACTGGTGAATCTGGCGGCGGATCTCCCGGCGATACGACCAGGCGGCATAACCCGCGAGGATGAGGAGCGCCAGGCCGAGGAGACGAAATGGCAGGCTGAGACACCCTTTCATGGCTCGAGCACCTGGTCCAGCCGGACGTTGTAGACCGGCCCGTCGGTGGTGAGCCGGCTCTCGAACAGGACGACGCGGTCGGCGGTGAAGGGCTGGCCCGGCGGTAAACCCTCAAGGTGGCCCATGGCGCCGGGGGGCAATCGGAGGCCTTCGCGCACCCGCCCCAGCGTGATGTGAGGGCGAAACGGCCGTCCCTCCGGGGCGAAGCCGATCTGTTCCCCACCCCGCTCCAGCCGGTCCTGGAGCAGCTCCAGGTCAGCGCCCGACTGGAGCTCCAGGCGCAACACCTTGGGATGCTGGCGGGAGGGAAACGCACCTCCTCCCTGGGGCACCAGCTGCATCGACCGCATCCCCCTGGTCGCGAACTGCACCATCTCCTCGATCGGGTCTACCCGATCCGAGGTGACTTCACCGAAGAATTTGAGCGAGAGGTGGAGTCCGTCGTCGCGGACCCAGCGAACCGGCCAGTCCAGGGCGCGCATTTCCCGGAGCAGGCTGGCGGCCTCTTCGAGAGCCAGGGGCGGCAGCGGCACCGCGACGAAGAGGCGCATCAGGCGGGCGCGGGATGGAGAATCAGCAGACTGCCCCGGCGATACCCGCTGGGATCCCGCTCGACCGACGGGAATCCCAGCTCGGCGAAGCCCGCGGCGATCTCGGCCCAGCGCTCCTCGAGCCGCGAAAACTGATCGGGGTGGACCTCGATGCTCGCCCGGTGCCCGAGGTGCCGAACCCGGAGGTCTCCCGACACGC
>JAYUAL010000191.1:0-11239 GCA_043741355.1 Gemmatimonadales bacterium
AAGGAGTAGGGTTCTGATGCCGCTCTTCTCGGTCGTCGTTCCGGCCCATCAGGGAGCTGCGCTGCTGCCCATCACGCTCGGGGCGCTGGCGGCGAGCGATCTGCCCGGGAATCTTTGGGAGCTGATCGTCGTGGATGACGCGAGTACCGACGGCACGGCCCAGGTCGCCGCGCGCTGGGCCGACCGGGTTATCAGCTTGCCCGGAGCGCCGCACGGGCCGGGATTCGCGCGGCACCGGGGCGTGGAGGTGAGCGGGGGCGAGTGGGTCGTTTTCATCGATGCCGACGTGCGGGTCCACGCCGACACCCTCCGCCGCTTTGCCGAGGCAATTGTCCAGGATCCCGCCGTGGCGGCGATGTTCGGCGCCTATGACGACGCGCCGCCGGCGCCGGGATTCCTCTCCTGTTACCGCAACCTGCTCCATCGTTATGTCCACCTCGCGAGCGCCGGTGAGACCGACACTTTCTGGGGCGGGTGTGGGGCGGTACGCCGGTCCGCGTTTCTGGCGGCGGGGGGCTTTGACGAGGCCCGGTATCCCCGTCCCCAGATCGAAGACATCGAGCTCGGGTATCGGCTCCGCGATCAAGGTGGCCGGATCGTGATCCGGCCGGAAATCCAGGGCGCCCACCTGAAGCGGTGGACGTTCCTGGGAGGGCTACGCACCGACCTGCTGGACCGCGGTATTCCCTGGGTCCGCCTGCTGCTGGAACGCGACCGGCTGGCACAACCCGCGAATCTGAACCTCAAGCGCGGCGAGCCGCTGAAGGCCGCGCTGGTCGGCGCAGGCCTGCTGCTGCTGGTGCTTGCGGCCGTCACCGGCCGCTGGCCGCTGCTGGCCGGTGCCGGGTTCGCGCTGGGCGCTGTCGTCGCGTCGAACCACGCCCTCCTCCGGTGGTTCGCGAAGCAACGGGGCCCCCTCTTCGCCCTCAGGGTGGTTCCCTTCAACCTGCTGTACTACCTGGTGAGCGGAGTGGCGGTAGCGGCCGGGCTGACGCTGCACCTGCTGCATGGTCGTTCCCGGGTCGAGCCGCCGGCCGCCCCCACGCCTCGGGAAGCAGCGGCGCATGGTGTAGGTTTCACCGGCCAAGGACGGAGGTAATCGAATGGCTTCGAATCGGGTGCCCTCGGAACTGCTGCTCGCCTTTGCCCCGCTCGACAAGGCCGCTTTCGGCGCCGCCCTCGGCGTGGCCGCGGGACTCCTGGTGTTCCTGATTACCGTGGGCACGATGAGCCTGCCGCTCGGGGACCGTCCCGACCTTGGGCTGCTCGCGGTGTACTTGCGGGGTTATTCGGTCTCCTGGGCCGGCGCGCTGATCGGGGCCGGCTGGGGCGGGTTCATGGGCTTTGTCTTCGGATGGTTCCTGGCCTTCTGCCGGAACCTGATCGTGGCCATTTCGCTTCTCGTAATCCGGACCCGTGCTGAGCTGTCGCAGACGCGCGACTTTCTCGACCACATCTGAGCAGCCGAGGCTATGTAATGATCACCGCGCAAGACGAGAGTCGGGAACTCAAGCGGACGCTCGCCCGGCTGAACGCCCGGGCCTGGGGCATCGCGATCGGTCTCCTGATGGGCGGCGGATTGCTGCTGGCCACGATGATTCTGGTGCTGAAGGGCGGGCCCAATGCAGGCCAGCATCTTGGACTGCTGCGAGCCTATTTCCCGGGCTATTCGGTCTCAATCGCCGGGAGCTTCATCGGCTTCGTCTACGGATTCGTGGTCGGCTACGCCCTGGGCCGGATCATCGGCTCCGTCTACAATCGCCTGGTGCGCTCACCGGACTAGAAGGGGCAACATCGTGGCCCCGCTCGTCAACGTCCTAACCTACCACTCGATTTCCGAGGGGCCGGGGCCGACCAGCATTCCGCCCGCGGTGTTCCGGCGGCATCTGGAGGCCCTGGCCGAGTGTGGCTATCGCGCGGTCCCGCTCGCCGACCTCGCGACCTGGCTGGGAGGCGGCGCCGAGCTGCCCGAGCGCTCGGTGGTGCTCACGTTCGACGACGGATTCGCCGATTTTGCCGAACAGGCCGCGCCGCTGCTCGCTGCCCGGGGTTGGAGCGCGACTGTCTTTCTCCCCACGGGGAAGATGGGTGGGCAAGAAGACTGGGTGGGGGCGAACACCGCACCCGCGCGAGCGCTGATGAGCTGGGACCAGGTCAAGGAGCTGGCGCGGCAGGGGATCGAGTTCGGCGGGCATAGCGTCACCCACCCGAATCTCACCGCACTCTCTCCCCCGGACCTGTCGCAGGAAATTCGTCAGTCGCGCATCGAGATCGGCGACCGCCTGGGGCGGCCGCCGGCGGGCTTCGCCGCGCCATACGGAGCCTCGAATGCTGAGGTGCGACAGGAAATAGCCCGGTGGTACGGAATTTCGGTGGGCACGCGGCTGCAACGCGCCGCCCGCGACTCGGACCGCTACGACGTTCCGCGGATCGAGATGCACTACTTCCGCAACCTGGAACGCTGGCGCGCCTACCTCGAAGGCCGCGCCGAGTGGTACTTCGGGTTGCGGCGAATGCTCCGCGCGGTCCGAAATGCCGGAGCGTTCCGTTAGCGCGACCCGGGACACCCCTTTTGGCCGGGGACGCGACCCTCGATCTCCAGGAGCCCTGAATGGAAACGCCCGAACTCACGGTGGTCATCCCCTCCGTCAATGGCCTTGGTGATCTCCAGGGTTGCCTGGAGGCGGTCGAGCGACTGCGTAGCTCGATACGCCTCGAGGTACTGGTGGTGGATCGGATTGGGGGTGACGTCCCGGAAACGGTGCGGCGGCTCTTTCCCCAAATGACGGTGCTCTCCGTACCTTCGGACGAGACGATTCCCCGAATGCGCGAGCGGGCTTTCAGCCTCGCGAATGCCCCCGCCGTGGCGGTCATCGAGGATCACGTTATCGTGCCCCCGACCTGGGGCCGCCAGCTCCTCGACGCGCTGGCCCAGGGGCACGACGTCGTGGGGGGACCCATCGAGAACGCCGCCATCGGGCGTCTGCTCGACTGGGCCACGTTCCTCTGCGAATACAGTGCATGTCTCCCCCCGCTTCCCGGTGGAGCCGCGGAATGGCTGCCCGGCAACAACGTGGTGTACCGCCGCGGCATCCTCGAGAGACACCGCGCCGTGATCGCGGAAGGGCGCTGGGAAAACCGGCTGCACGACGCCATCAAGGCGGGGGGAACCCCTCTCTGGTGCCAGCCGGACCTGCTGGTGGGCCACAAGAAACATTTCAGTTTCCTGGAATACCTCTCCCAACGATACCTATACGCCCGGTCCTACGCGGGAGCGCGGGTGAAAGGCGCGTCCATCTCCAAGCGGCTCGGGTACGGCGCCGCGGCCTTCCTCCTGCCGCCGCTATTGCTCTACCGGACCGTGCAGCGGCTCACCGCGAAGAAGGTCGCCGGGCCGCTCATGCTCCGGACCCTGCCCCTGATCGGGATCTTCTTGATGTCATGGGGACTCGGTGAAATCGTCGGCTATTGGTTCGGCGCCGGCGACTCGCTCTCGAAAGTTCGATAGGGCTGGTACGGAACTCCTGGAGCCGCTTCCCGGCCGGTCGCCGCCCTGGCCGGTTCGGGAGTAGATTCCCGGAACGACCGAACCTGATCACTGTTCACTCCCACAAGGAGCCCGCATGAGTCTGGTCGAGCGCGCCAAGGCAATTCTGCTCACGCCCCAGAAGGAATGGCCGGTCATCGAGGCGGAATCCACCACAACCGCCGCCCTCTACACCGGCTACATCATGCCCCTTGCCGCCATTCCCGCGATCGCGGGATTCATCGGGTATTCGATTTTCGGTGTGAGAGTGCTGGGGGCGGCCTTCCGGGTCCCGATCGGTTCCGGCATTACCGGGGCAGTGGTGCGCTACGCGGGAACTCTGGTGGGCGTGTACATCGTGGCCCTGATCATCGATGCGCTGGCGCCGACCTTCGGGGGTACCAAGAGCCAGATCCAGGCGCTCAAGCTCGTGGCCTACTCGAGCACCGCGTCATGGATTGCGGGCATCTTCCTGCTGGTTCCCGGGCTCGGCATCCTCGCGATACTGGGACTCTATTCCCTCTACCTGCTGTTTATCGGCCTACCGGTGATGATGAAATCGCCCCAGGATAAGTCGCTGGGGTACATCGTGGTGGCCATCCTCTGCGGAATCGTGGTGTCGATCGTCGTCGGCGCCCTGACATCCCGCGTCATAGGCTACGGATCCTGGTATTGAGCGGCTAGGGGTTCCTGCGCCGGGTCTCCATCAGCACCGACCCGCTCTGGCTGCCCAGGGTAAAGGCGGCGCGGAAGGTCCCCTCCACTCCAACCTTGGCCCCGACCCGGGGGGCGCCGCCCCCCTGGGACACCACGGTAAGGGTCCCGGTGCCATCGTCGATCTTGTAGGCGCCGTATCCCAGCACCCCCGCGGCTTCCTTCACCTGGCCCGCGATGCGAACGGTCTTTCCGTCGTAGCGCGACGGGTCGTCCAGTAGTTCCCTGATCGGCTTGGCGCCGGGACATCCCAGTATCAGCAGCAGGCCCGCCGTGAAGAAGTATTTCATGGTATCGCTCCTACAGGATGGCGACTTGCGCCCGAATGACCCCATCGGGGTTCGCCGCGATGTGGACGTCCCGGTACCCATTCCCGCTCCGGATCTTGGCTCCCGGGGGGTCGAGCCCCTCCCATGCTGCAGCCGGCTCCGGCCAGGAGAAGCCCGCCCGCCAGGATGCTTCCCGAGAAACGCCTCACCGACTCTTGCTGCGTTGCCGCATTAGCGCCCGGCCGGCCAGCACGGTGGCGGCGGCGGCACCGGTTACCAGCGCGACCTTACCCACCTTCTTGAGCGTCCGGCTTCGCTTCCGCTTCACGGCGCCTTCGCTCAGCTTCATCAGCGCGGCATCGCCGGCCGCGACCAGCCGGTTCGCCACCTTCTTTCCCGCCACACCGGCCAGCGCGGCAGCCATCCTGGCGCCGGCCTTCGCCTTGACCTTGGTTCTTTTGCTGATCATGGTAATCCTCATGATTGGTTCGTCGGGTACCGACCGGAGTGCCCACCCGCCCGGACGGAATCTCGGGGTTCGCGCACCCACCATGGAATGACGCTTCGCGCCACTGTTTGTCCCACACCGAGACCTCTCCGGGGCCGAACCGGATGTCGAAGGGAAGCTGCCGACCTGCCGACCTACATCCGGAACACGTAGCTCAGTTTGCCGAAAAACCCGTCGTTCTTGCGCCGGAGCTCGCTCATGGGGAGCAGCGGCTGCTCTTCCATCGTCGACCCGTATCCCAGATACACCAGCGTTCCCGGAGTCGGGCGGTAGCTGAACAGCCAGTCGGCCCGCAGCTCGTTGGTAGCGCTTTTCCCGACCGCGATGACGCCGCCTACGACCGGGCGGCCTTCTCGGTCCACCAGCGCGGCGCGCGAGCGGGCGGCATACTGTCCCACGAACCGGAGAAAGAGCGCCCGGCTCACCTGGTATTCCACCTTGAGCCGGGGAATCGTCTCCGAGGAAAACCGCGACCCGTCCCGCCGCCGGTCGACGGTGAGCCGGCTGAACTGCAGCGTGCCCCGGAGCGCGGTCGTGGGCCGGACGTCCACCGACGCATCCAGCCGGAGGCTCCTGCCCGGAGCCGCCTCCCGGAAGATCGGTATAGTGCCCGCGGCGACGCTGGCGGTGGCCGTGAAGTGCCGATAGGTGGGCGTGGTCACCCGCACCATGCCGCTCACCTGATTGCGCTCCGGTTCTGGCACGCTGAAGGGGACGCTGCCGCCGGTCGTCTGCACTTCGAGCCCGGCATAGAACGCCGGATCGTAGGAGAAGAAGCTCCGGCTGAAGTTGCCGCTGAGCTGCCATCCGCCCCGGAGCGTGGCGCTGGGAGAGAGCGACTCGCTCCCTTCGATCGCCCCGGCGCCGAGATCGGAATAGTTCCACAGCCGGGTGAGGCCGATGAAGGCGCCGTAGGTCTGCACCAGCGCGCCCTGCCGGCCGTAGAAGCTGAGCCGGTTGAATACGTTCGCGCTGGCGATGCCGGTGCGGTTGACGAAGCCGGTGGCCGCCTTGAACCCGGGGGCCGCCGCCTGGAAGGTGTAATGAAATCCCCAGCCGCGCCCGGTACGGTCCCACGTGGCCTGGAGCAACGGCCCTCGCTTGCCGGTGCCGACGCTGTCGGTCCAGGACTGGGCCGCCTGCAGCTCGACGTAGTAGAGCTTCGAGTGATAGACCCTGAGGTCGGCGCCGGCGAGCCGGGAACGATCGGGGCCGTCCTCCCGATCGGTGAGCACCGCGCCCAGAGTGGAGCTGCCGCCCAGGTCGCTGCGCGCGCGAAGAATGCCGAACAGCGGCGTGTGCCGTCCGGGCCAGGAGTAGAGACTGTCGTCGGCCACCACCATGGTTGCCAGATTGGTGCGTCCCAGCTTGCCGGTCAGCTTGAGGCCGGCCCGCGGAGCCACGATGCTCCGGGTATAGATGAGCTGGTTCGGCGTGTCGAACAGCTCCAGGCCGTCGAGGAAAAAGGGCCTCTTTTCCGGGTAGAAGAGCGCAAATCGTTCGTTCAGCACCACCTGGCCGATGTCCGCTTCGACCTGGGAAAAGTCCGGATTCCAGGTGCCGTTCATGGTGAGGTTCTGGCGGATGCCCCAGCGCACGTCGGCGCCTATATCGCCGCCGCTCTGGTAGTCCCAGCCCTTGGGCATCGCGGGCGCGCCGTCCAGCCGGCCCGTGGCCGTGGGGGTGAATTCGAGCACCAGGCCTCGCTTCAGGCCGTGCAGCCCCTCGAGCGTGCCGGACTGGCTCAGGAAGCTCGCGTTAGCGCGCACCGCGGGCGTCCAGGAGTCCTGGAAGCCGCTGTGCTGTACCTGGCGCAACACGTTGATGCCCCAGGTCTGCTCCGGCTTGTCCTGGTAGGGCAGGCTCTTGAAGGGTATCCGGATTTCCACCTCGTAACCCCCCGCTACCAGCCGCCCGCGGGACTCGAAGACGTAGTCGGGATTCAGATCGACATTCCCCGCCATCGGGTTGATGTTCGAGGTCCCGCCGCCGGTGGCGGACCGGCCTCCCGCGCCGCCGCCGAACTGGTCGCTCCGAGTGCCGTCGGCCTGGACCCCAAGCGGGTTGACGGCGAGGAGGAACGCGAGGCGGTGATCGTTATAGGTATCGAGCAGGATCTGGATGTGGTCTTCGCTGGTGATATTGTCCCGGTTGGCCCGGGTGGCGCGCACCACGTCGCCGTGCAGCTCGGTGGCCTTGATGCCGAAATAGATCGCGTCGGGCCCGTACCAGACCAGGACCTCGGTCGGCTCTTCGGCAGGGCGCCCGTCGACCGGCTGATACTGGGAAAAATCGGTGAGCCGCGCGGCGCGGGCCCAAACCACCTCATCGAGTTTCCCATCGATGACGGCGGTGGCCTCGATGCGAGGAGTGGCCACCCGGATTCGGTTGGCCCGGCCACTGTACGCGGCGGTGGAATCCTGGCGAAGCGCCAGGCCCAGCAGGATTGGGAGGATCATGTGGCGGGGAATCTACACGCGAGTCGGGACCGGGTTCTACGACTCGGGGGAGCCGGCGAAGTCGATGAACCCGCGCGCCGGGTTGGTGTCCACCAGCGTGACGGTCACCCGATCCCCCACATCCATGCCCTGCTGCCCCTGGACCACCATCCCCTCGGCATGGGGCTGGAGGGTTCGGACGAAGGTGCCCTTGGGCGAGGCTCCGGTTACGATCGCCGGGAAGCTCTCGCCGATCCGGCTGGCCAGCAGCTCGGCCGCCGCCTGCTTCCGGGAGGTGCGCTCCACCTTTCGCGCGGCATCCTCCATCGTGCTGCAGCGGGTGGCAATGCCGGCGAGCTCCGCGTCGGTGTAGGCCGGCTTCCCGCCGGCGAGTACCCCCTTGAGCAGCCGCTGGGTGACCAGATCGGCATAGCGGCGGTTCGGCGCCGTCGAGTGACTGTAGTTCTGCACGGCGAGACCGAAGTGACCCGGACCAGCCTGGCCCGGCTTCTCGAGCACGTACTCTCCCGGGCCCATCAGCTTGACGATCGTCAGGGAGAGATCGGGGAAGTGGTCCGGATCGGCCTCCCGTCGCCGGGTCAGGAATTGTCCCAGGGCCTCGGAGCTGGGCTCGGCGGGCAGCTTTTCGCCCAGATTGGCCGCGACCGCCACGATGCGGTCCCACCGCTCCGGCACCTTCACGATGCGCCGTATCGAGGAGGAGCCCTTCCCATCGAGAAAAGTGGCCATCGCCACGTTCGCAGCGATCATGAAGTCTTCGATCAGCTCGGTGGCGCGGCTCTTCTTGTGCAGGGCGAGCTCGGTGACCCGGCCGTTCTCCGCGACCGGCGTCACCTCGATCGTTTCGAAATCGAGCGCGCCAGCGCTTTGGCGCGCGGCCCGGAGCGCGCGGGCCGCCTCGTCCTGCATTCGCAGCTGCGGCCGCAGCTCCGACGTCGCGGCCACCTTGGCCGGCTCGTCGCTGCGGCCCTCGAGCCACCCTCCCACACCGGGATAGTCGAGCTGAGCTTGGTTCCGGACCAGGGCGCGGTAGACATCACGCGAGCCGACGGCACCGTCGGGCGCCACAACGAACTCGATCACGACCGCTAGCCGATCCTCGCTCTCGTTGAGCGACGTGAGCCCCGTCGAGAGTCTCTCGGGCAGCATCGGGAACACCACCACCCCGCAGTACACCGACGTAGTGTTTCGCGCCGCGTGGCGATCCGTGGGGAAGCCGGCGGGCACCAGGGCTTCCACGTCGGCAATCCCGACCAATACCTTGAGGCCGCCGTCGGGGAGCCGCTCGACGAACTCCACCTGGTCGAGATCACGGGACTCGGGATTGTCTATGGACGACCAGAGCAGTGCGCGCAGATCGCGGATGCCGGACCCCGATCCGGATGCGGGGGATTTGAGGGCGCCCACCTCACGAACGACCTCGGCCGGGAAGTCCGGCTCGAAACCCTCACGAATCATCTCCCGATGAGCGGCGGCACGAAGATCGATGGAATCGGGCATAACCAGTGCTCCAATTGCGGATCAGCGGGTCCCGCGGTACGATCCGGGCGTAGGCTCAACCCAAGGATACCGAAATGGCAAAGTCGGCGGGCAGGACCACCGCGCGGAAGGCCGTCAAGCAGACCAAAACGGCGGTAAAAGCGGCCGCCAAGAAGGCAATGAAGTCCGAAGTGTCCTCACGCGCCGTGGCAGTGAGCAAGGCGCTTCGTCGGCTGGCCGCGGTGGCCGGCCGCGTGGCCAAGCAGGCAGCAACCGCCGCGAAACAGGCGGCCCGGAAGGCGTCTCACTCTCGCGCGGTCAAAATAGCCGCCGGCGCGGTGGCAGTTGCCGCTGCGGGGCTGGCGGTCCGGAAGGCTACCAGGAAAAAGCGCCGCTGGTAGCGCGGCGGGTCAGGCCGGCTTTTTTCGCCGGTTCCTGATCTCCTTTGCCACGACGCCGGCGGCCGCGAGGCCGCCGGCGATCAACGCTTTCCGGGCCGCCCGTTTCGCCACTTCCTTGGCTCCCTTCACCTTGCTCCGGACCGCTTTCCGTCCCACCGCGGCCATCACTTTGCTCTCCAGCTTGTCATAGGCCTTCCGGGCGGCAGCCTTGCCACGCTTGGCCAGTTTCCGGGTGATCTTTCCCATTGTTGTCCTCCTGGATGACTGGAGACGGCTGCCGCGGGCCCCGAATACACCAAGGCCCGGCTTCACGAGAGCCGGGCCCGGCGCGCCGCGCTGTCGTCGCGGTTACGGAACTTTGGTGCCTACCATCCTGAGGCGGGCCACCGAGTCGGCTTTGGTGGTGGCATAGTGCGCGATGGTAGTGCCCACGAGCTTCCCGTCCCTGAGGTGCATTATTCCCTGAGTCGAGACCTTCTGGCCCTTGCGCAGGACGCTCTGGTAGGCCGCGACAGTGGTCATGATGCTGTCGCCCATCGTCATGACCTGCATTGCCAGGGGCTTCCGGCCCGGGAAGGTGACCGTCCACCCGGTATCCGCGGCGGTCGCGTGCATCGTGTACGTGAGGAGCACGCTATCGCCGGCTTCGGGCATCGCCTTGACGGTCCAGTTGCCGGCGACATCGGCCAGATTGATGGGAGCCGGCGCCGGCGGGGGCGCGGGAGGAGCCGGTTCGGCCGCTGGCGGGGCTTCCGGCTTGGAGCAGGCCACCAGCACGGCCGCCCCCAGCACGAGAGTGAGGGATCGCATTTGAAACTCCGAGTTTGGGGGGTAGTCGGGGGCAACGCCGCTCCCGAACCGGGTGAACATACGGCCAGAGGCCCATACAGGCAAACGGCCCCCTCGCTGGGGGTCGGCCGGGGGCCTGGAACCGCAGGGCGCCGAGCTGCCCTATTCCTCCCGCAGCGCCACCGTCGGGTCGAGGCCGGCCGCTCGCCGCGCCGGCAGCCAGCATGCCGTGGCCGCGATGGCCACGAACAGCACCCCGATGGCGCCGAAGGTGAGCGGGTCGGTGGGCTTCACTCCAACCAGCATGGAGGACATGGCCCGGGTCAGCGCCAGCGCGCCCGCCGCACCGAGCAGAATGCCAGCCCCGGAGAGCTTGAGTCCCTGCCCGATGACCAGCTGGAAGATGTTCCCCCGCTGCGCGCCGAGCGCCATCCGTACCCCGATCTCCGAGGTCCGCTGCCGGACCACGCTGGAGAGCACCCCGTAAAGGCCCACCGTCGCCAGGACCACGGCGATGATCGCGAAGACCCCGATCAGCATCAGGGCAAAGCGGGTGGGACCCTTGGCCCGGTCCACCAGGGCGCTCATCGGCTGGACCTCGGCGATCGCGAGCAGAGGGTCGATGTCCTTGACCGCCTGCCGCATCGCCGGGATCAGCCGGGATGGGTCTCCCGCGGTGCGGAGCACCCAGCGGTTGGCGTTGCCGTACTCCATGTAGCCGTCGGTGAAAAACCCCGCCTCGGGACCGTCGGCGGTGAGGGAGACGTGCCGCTCGTTCCCCACCACCCCGATCACCTCGAACAACTCCGGCTCCGGCGTCCGGGGCCGGAACAGCAGGTGCTTGCCGATCACCGCCTGCGCCGGCTGGTTGGGAAACGCCTTGGCGGCCAGCCGCTGGTCGATGATGACCACCTTGGCATCGGGGTTGTTGTCGGCCGGGGTGAAGGTCCGCCCGGCGACCAGCCGGGCCCGCATCACCTCGAAGTATCCCGGCAGGACCACGTGGATGTTGGCCTGCTTGAACTGCGTGGGATCGGCCGCGGCCGCCTCGGTCCCCCAGCGGGCGGTGCCGAACTGGCCGTCGAGCGGTAACG
>JAYUAL010000192.1:0-1984 GCA_043741355.1 Gemmatimonadales bacterium
TCGCCCTGCTCGAGGGCGCGCATCAGGAGGATGCGCCCGCGGGGGGAATCGCTCTCGTCACCGGTAGCGAGGTAGGTGGGGCAGGCGGGCAGGCAGAAACCGCAATGCACGCAGGGGTCCAGCGCTTCGAATCCGCCTCTAGTCATACTCCACGCCTTCGAGCGCCACCGCGAATGTCGGATCCGGGTCGAACGTGCTTCGGAGCTTCGACACCAGCGCGCCGACGCCCTCGCGGTAGGCACCGTAGTGGCCGAACGCATGCCGCACCGGCCATGGCGCGCGCTCCAGCGTGAGCGGGATTTCCCGCTCGGCGGCGAGGTGGCGCACCGTGCGGAGCTTTTCGACCGCGGCCTCCCCGCTCCAGCGCAGCAGTCCGCCTCCCGGCCCGGCCGAAACGAGCCCCGCATCGAGGTGCGCACGCAGGAGATCGATGATCTCATCCTGCCCCTCGGCAAAGACGCCGAGCCGGAAGGTGACCCCTCCTCCCAGCACGGCGCGGGCAGTCATGTCCCAGAATGCGGCGGCGCGGTCGGGGGGCAGCCTGGTCCACGAGAGCGGTGCCTCCCGGGAGGCCCGCGCGATTTCGTCCTCCACCCCGGCAAGGGTTCCGCTCAGCTCAATGGCCAGCACCCACTCGGATTCTCCGGCGAGCCCAGGGGAAAACAGCTCCATCGCCGAGGCGCCGAGCCGCTGCTCCACCAGGGCGCGAGCCGCATGGGTGAGGACGTCGCGCTCGCCGCGGGCCACCAGAGTGGCGCGCGCGGCGGGAAGCGCCCGGAGTCGGAGGTGGAGCTGGGCCACCACACCGAAGGCGCCGAATCCGCCGACCTGCAGCTTGGTCAGATCGTAGCCGGCCACATTCTTGACCACGTTGCCGCCGGCCTTGATGATCCGGCCGTCGCCCGTGACAATGGTGCCGCCGAGGATATGATCGCGCACCGGACCGAAACCGTAGCGCGCCGGACCAGGAGTACCTGTGGCCACGATGGAGCCAATGGATCGCTCGGGGAGGCCCGGGGGGTCGAGCGCCAGCCACGCCCCGAGCGCCGTGAGCCGGCCTTGGAGCACACCGATGGAAATCCCGGATTCAACCGTGGCCACCAGGTCGGCGGGGGCGACGTCCACCACCCGGGAAAGCCTGAGGGTGGAGAGCGCCAGGTCGGCCGGGGCGTCCGGCGGCATCCAGGAGCCATGGCCTTCGATGCGAACCCGCCAGCCCTCCTGGTGCGCGAGGCCGCATACCTGTGCGACTGCTTCGACGGAGTCCGGGGTGGCGCGGGGCCGGCCCTCCCGGTCCCGCCCCACCGCGGCTTCACCCAATGCATGGCGCAGCCGCATCAGGATCGCGTCACTCATCGCGGACTCCGGGTGGAGGTCCTGGTGCCGATCGGACCGCGCCGCCACTCGTTGCAGTGGTGCAGGGGGATCACCTTGCGGGGATTGGCGCGCTGCGACGGATCGAAGACCCGGCGAACGGCGCACATCGCCTCCAGGCTTTCCGCGTCGAAGATCATGGGCATGTACTCCAGTTTGTCGGAACCGACGCCATGCTCGCCGGTGATCGAACCGCCCGCCGCCACGCATACCGCCATGATCTCCCGGGCGGCCTGGTGCACCCGACCGGTCAGATCGGGGTCCCGCGAGTCGTAGCAGATATTCGGATGGAGGTTGCCGTCGCCCGCGTGGAAGACGTTGGCTATGGACAGGCTGTAGCGCCTCCCGATTTCCAGGATCTGTTCCAGGACGTCGGGGAGGGACGAGCGGGGGACCACCGCGTCCTGAACCACCAGGTCGGGAGCGATGCGACCCATGGCACCGAATGCCTTCTTGCGTCCCTGCCAGAGCCGCGCCCGATCTTCCGGAGTGGAGGCGGCCCGGATGCTTCTGGCTCCGGACGCCATGAGCAGGGCCTCGACCGCAACGCTCTCCGATTTTACCGCCGCGGGGCCACCGTCCAACTCCACCAGCAGGACCGCGCCCGCAT
>JAYUAL010000193.1:0-11219 GCA_043741355.1 Gemmatimonadales bacterium
CCGGCTCGACCCCGGGGCCGACCGCCGCTCACCTGGGAGCCTTTCTGATGCTGGTGAGCTTCCACGCCACCTATACCGCCTCGGGAATGTTCCTCACCGGCATGGCGGCCAACCCGCTGATCGCCGACTTCGCCCGGCAGATCGCCCACGTCGATCTGACCTGGATTCGCTGGCTCCAGGGCTCGATCGTGCCGGCATTGCTGACCCTCACGCTGGTGCCTCTGCTGCTGCATCGGCTGGTGCGGCCCACGATTACCGATACCGCACCGGCCCGGGCCCACGCCGGCGCCGCGCTGAGCGAGCTGGGTGGGATGAAGAAGGCGGAAGTGTGGCTGATGGTGGTGATGCTCGGCGTCATGGCGGGCTGGGTCACCTCGCCGGCCCACGGCATTCCCAATGCCTTCGTCGCCCTGGCGGGGGTCTCTGCGCTGCTGCTCCTGAGAGTGCTCACCTGGGACGATCTGCTCGCCGAGCGGCGGGCCTGGGATGCCTTGATCTGGTTCGCGCCGCTCCTGATGATGGCGGACGCGCTCCAGGAGAACGGGGTGATCGGCGTGCTGTCGGGTTCGCTGTTCGGTCATCTGGGGGGCCTGCCCTGGATCCTGGCGTTTCTATCGCTGGTGCTCGCCTACCTGTACCTGCACTACGGGTTTGCCAGCATGACCGCGCACGTCACCGCGCTCTATCCCGGCTTCATCGCCGCCGCCCTGGTAGCCGGGGTGCCCCCGATGCTGGCCGCCTTCTCCTTGGCGTATTTTTCCAACCTCGATGCCAGCCTGACTCACTACGGAACCGGCTCGGCGCCGATTTTCTTCGGTGCGGGCTATGTGACGCAAGGAACTTGGTGGCGCATCGGATTCCTGGTATCATTGCTCAACATCGTGATCTGGCTCGGCATCGGGATGCTCTGGTGGAAAATTCTGGGGTGGTGGTAGGCCGCGGCTGGGTGCTGGCTTCGCTCGCGCTCCTAGGGGGCAATCGCTCCGGCGCGGCGCAACTGCCGGCCACCTGGCAGGTCACGGCGCGTCCGTCGGTGACCATCGGCGCGGAGGGAAACGAGCGCACCGAGTTTCTCCGCATCGGCAGGGTGCTGCGGCTGCCGAATGGTGAGATCGCTGTCCCGAACGGCGCCACCAATCAGATCCGCATCTTCGACGGGACCGGGCGCTATCTCCGTACCATCGGACGGGCCGGTGCCGGTCCCGGGGAGTTCCGTTATCTGGACCTGGTGGGGCGGGCGGGAGATACCCTCCTGATCGCCGATTTCGGAATCGCACGGCTTACCCTGTTTCTCGCTTCCGGCAAGCTGGTCCGGACGATACCGATCACCGCGCGGGACGCCGCCGGGCGGTTCTACGTGATAGGACGGCTCCGGGACGGGCGCTGGGCGGTCCAGACGGCGAGCACGCCGAACATCTATGGTCCGCAACGCACGTACCGCGACACTGTGCGGGTCGGTGTCATCGAGCCCGACGCCTCGGGAACGGTTACCTGGCTCGGTGAATTCCCCGGCACCACTTTCTTCGTGCACAATCCTGCCGGTGGCCCTCACGGCGACGTGGTCGGCATCGTGCCCCTCGCGCCCAGGTCGGTGAGCGTCGTGTCGGGCGACGAAGTTCTGGTCGGGGACCCCGGCGGAAACGTCATAGGTGCGTACTCGTCCGCGGGGATGGTGTTGCGCCTGATCAGGCCTCCGCTCGAAGCGCTACCGTTGACCGACCGCAGGATCGCGCAGCTCCTGAAACGCGAGCTGGATCGGAACCGGAGCGAACGGTCGCGACCCTACCTCACCGCGCTCCATTCGCGCGCGGTGCTGGGCCAGACCCTCCCGGCGTTCCGGTCGGTGGTGCCCTCCGGAGACGGCTCGATCTGGGTGGAGACATTCCCGACCGACGCCGAAGCGCCGGCCGCCTGGCTGGTACTCGATCCCGCCGGCAAGCCGCGGGCGGCTGTCCTGGTGCCCGCGGGCTTCCGCATCACCGAGGTCGGACCGAGCTATTTTCTCGGGGTCCACACCGACGCGGATGGGTTGGAGACCGTCAGACAGTATCAGCTGGCTCGTCGGTGATCCAAGAAAGGGAATAGCCAATGCGATCGCTCTGGGCCCCGAACGCGGCTGACGAAATGCTCGCCCGCCTGGACCGTCTCACCCCCGACACCAGGGCGCGCTGGGGTCGTTTTACCTGCCCCGACATGGTGGCGCATCTCAATGAATCCATGCGGATGGCCCTGGGCGACATCACTCCGGCCTCGAAAAAACTCCCCATCCGTTTCTTCCCGCTGAAGCAGTTGATCATCTACGTGGTGCCGTTTCCCAAGGGCGCCCCCACCGCGCCCGAGCTGATCGCCCGGAGCGGCCGCGCCGTCTGGGCGGAGGAGTTGAAGACGTTCCGAGAGCTGATGGCCCGGCTTGCCGCCCGGTCCGGGGAGACGAACTGGCCTTCCCATCCGGCCTTCGGCCCCATGAACCGGTGGTCCTGGGGTGTGCTGGGCCACAAGCATCTGTCCCATCACTTCACCCAGTTCGGGGTATAGACCGCGGGTCCCCTAGCCGAGAGGCGTTTGCGGCGCTACATCATCTCCGTTGCCCCGATCATTCGGCCGGGATTGCCGCACCGGAGCGCGCCATGACCGCACCCGCACTCCAGCTCACCAGCTACCGCATTCCCGAAGGCACCGGACTCGGGCACGCTCACCTCAAGGTGAGCGATCTGGACCGATCGATCGAGTTTTACTGCGGCGTGCTCGGTTTTGCCCTGGTGGGGCGCTATCGTGACAGTGCCGCCTTCGTGTCGGCGGGCGACTACCACCACCACATCGGCCTCAATACCTGGGAGAGCAAGGGCGCCCCGCCTCCGCCTCCGCGCCACCCCGGGCTCTACCACCTTGGCATACGCTACCCGACCCGGGCCGACCTTGCCATCGCGGTCCGCAGGGCGATTCACGCCGGGATACCCCTCTCGGGCGCCTCCGATCATGGAGTGAGCGTTTCGGTCTACATCTCCGATCCCGATGGTATCGGCCTGGAACTCACCTGGGACCGTCCCTCGGCCGAGTGGCCCCGCACTGCAGAGGGTGGCCCCGAGCTTCGGATGTCCGACCCCTTCGACCTGGTGGCTTTTCTTGAGGAGGTTGACGGTTGAATCCATGAGAGCGGTTCCGGTGTGATATTTTCGGGGGTTGCTTGTTCTGACTCCCTGACGCCCGAGGACCCTCGACGACATGGACGCCACGCTCCGACTGATCGCCAGGACGATGCATCCTCCCCATGGCCAGGCGTGGCATGGGGGACCGACGCCGGTCGGAGCCGTCCGCGGGGTCCCGGCGGCAACGGCGCGGTGGCGTCCTCGCCCGGGGCGCCATACCATCTGGGAGCTCGCGCTCCACTCCGCCTACTGGATGCACGCGGTCCGCCGGCGGATGCTCGGGACCGCTGTCTCCCGGTTTCCCCGGGCTCCGGCCAACTGGCCGGCGATGCCGGAGCCCGCGAACGAGGCCGCCTGGGCGGCGGATCGGGCGCTCCTGGCCGGGGAGCACCGGCTCCTGCTCGAGGCCATCGAGGATTTTCCGGAGACACTGGCGAAGATACCGTCCCGCCGGGAGCGCTGGACCTGGGGTGACCAGCTGATCGGCATCGCGATGCACGACGCCTACCACGCCGGGCAGATTCAGATCATGAAGCGACTGTGGGGCGCGCGGTGACCGCACCCGCCGTTGCTCGACCGCGCCCCTCGATCTTCTCGCCGGTCGTCGATGCCCTCTGTGTCGGCGGGCTCTCCCTGCTGCTGTTGCTTCCCCTCCTGATCAGCGGGCGCGGCGATCTGGTATTGGTCGGCGTCGCGGTCCAGGCCTGGATCGCCGCCCTCGTGAACATGCCGCACTTCATGGCCTCCTACCGACTGATCTATCGGGACCAGGAGACCATCCGCGCGCATCGGTGGGCTGCCGTCTACGTCCCGCTGCTGCTGATCGGGTACATCGCGTTCGCGGTGTATCAGAGCCAGCGCACCGATCTGTACGTCTCTATTCTGATGACGGTGCAGGGAGCCTACCTGGCGTGGCACTACACCGGCCAGGCGTGGGGCATGATGGCCACCTACATGTTTCTGGACGGGCGGTCGTTCGAGAGCTCCGAGCGGCGGATGATCCGAGGCGGGCTCTACGTGCTGCTGGCATGGCACGTGGTGTGGTTCTTCCGGTGGGGTTTCGACACAACGCAGTTCGCCCCCTTCCTGGTGTCCTTGTACGAGCTCCTGTCCCTGCTGAGCGCGTTCGCGCTGGTGGCCGGGATCGTGGGTTTCGCCGGGGTAAGACGCCGCACCGGGCGATTCCCCCCGCCCCGGGCCCTGATCGCGTGGGCCGCGATCTTCGTGTGGTACGCCGCGATGGCCCGGGATCCCCGCGCGATATTCTGGGTGCAGATCGCCCATGCCCTGCAATACCTGATCTTTCCCTTCCGCGTCGAACTCAATCGCACCGCGCGCTCCGGCTCGAGCCCCTCCCGACGAAGCGTTCATATGCTGGGGTACATCGTCATTCTGCTGGTGGTGTCGGTGGTGACGGCCGCCTGGATCCCAGCCCGGGCCATGGATGTAGTGGCCGTATGGCTCGGCCAGCGTCCCGGCGAAGTCACCGCCCTCTCAGTCCTGGCGTTCCTGAACATTCATCACTATTTCACCGACGGTGTCATGTGGAAGCTGCGCAACCCGGCGGTGCGTCAGGACTTGTTCGGACACCTCGTGAAGCCGGACCCGGTTCCGGCGCCGGCCCAGGCCGCCGTGGCGTCGAAGCCGGCCTCGCGCAACCGCCCGCGGCGCAAGGCGAAGTAGGGACCTCGCGGCGTCGACCGGGCGGGAGGGAGGTATCTTTCGAGAGATGTACGAGCACCGACGCCAGCCCCTGCTTCCGCCCCGCCGCTTCCTGCGCCGCCTCGGCGCCCATGGAGCCGCGGGGCTGGCCCTGATCGCGCTTTCGCTGGCGGTGGGAACCTGGGGCTACCACGTGCTCGGCCAGCAGGCCTGGCTCGACGCCTTTCTCAATGCGGCGATGTTGCTGGGCGGGATGGGGCAAGTGGGGAGCGTGACGACGACCGGCGGCAGGGTGTTCGCCGCGTTCTTCGCGCTGTACGCCGGCTTGTTGCTCATTGCCGTGACCACCCTCATGCTAGCGCCCGTCCTGCACCGGATTCTGCACCGCATGCACCTGGAAGAGGCCGACGTCGAGGAGAGCCCCGAAGGCTGAACTCGAATGCGCCGCCTATCGATTGTCCTGCTGCTTGCCGCATGCGGTTCGCCCACGGAGCCGAACCTTGCCACGCTGCAATTCGAGAACGGGGTGGTCTTCGGGATCCCGACCCTGCCCACCACCGCGGTGGGGGGAACCGGATCGATCCTGGTGACCGGGGTGATCCAGACGCCCACTGGCGGGTATTCCCTCTTCGGCGATTTGCAAAAGGGGACCGGGAACGCGCTCACGCTGCAGATCGATGTCTACCTGACCGGACCGGGCTTCAATTTCTTGACCCAGAACTACTACCGCGCTCAGCTCCAGTCGCTCGGGTCCGGCGACTACGATCTATCCGTCATCCATGTGCTGCACGATCCTGCCCCACTCCGGCGGGTGCTGGTCTATCGCCAGACCGTGCGCGTGAACTAGCGGCGAAAGGATTCCGATGACCGAGGACCAGGCCTTCAAGCAGCGCAGCGCCGAGCTCCTGCTCAGCCTCTACGAATCCCGGCGCGAGCCGGCGCTGCGAGCCGCGCGTGACTGGTGGGTGATGAAGTTCCATCCGGCGAGCGCCAAGGACGTGCTCCGGATCTGGGTAAGCTCGGAGAGCGCGCCCTACCGCATGGTCACTACCTACTGGGAAATGGCCGCGTCGTTCGTCACGCTGGGCGCGATCGACGCCGAGATGTTCCACGCCGCCAACACCGAGCACCTTGCCGTGTATTCAAAGCTCAAGCCCCACCTCGCCGAGATCCGGAAGTTGGCCAGCTATTCCGACTATATGCGAAACCTGGAGTCGCTGGTGAGCTCCCTGCCCGATGCGGAAGAACGGCTCGCCCCCATCGAACGGTATCTGGCCCGCAGGGCCGCGGAGGCCGGCGCCGCGTGAACCAAGCGGCGCCGAAGCCCACGGGCTTCGCCGATCATTTCTCGCGGGACTCTGCCTCCTACGCGGAATTCCGCCCCGGCTATCCAGCCGCCCTCTTTGAATGGCTTGCAGAACTCCCCACCGCGCGACGTCTCGTCTGGGATGTCGCGACCGGCTCGGGCCAGGCGGCCACGATGCTGGCGCCCCACTTCGAGCGGGTGGTCGCGTCCGATGCCAGTATCGCTCAGCTCCGGGCGCGATCGCGCGCACCAGGGGTGCATTACCTGGCGGAGCGGGGTGAGGCCAGCGCCGTGGCGGCTGGACGGGCCGACCTGGTGACCGTGGCACAAGCCTACCATTGGCTCGATCACCCGCGGTTTCACGCGGAGGTGGACCGGGTCCTCGCTCCCGGTGGAGTGTTCGCCGTCTGGTGTTATGGCGTGCTCACGGCCGAGCCCGCAATCGAGGAGGCGCTGGCCCGTTTCTACGACGGCACCGTGGGAGCCTACTGGCCCAAGGAGCGGCTTCATGTCGAGCGGGGCTACCGCCACTTCGCGATTCCGATCACCGAGGTGGCGGCGCCCCCGATGAGGATCGAAACCGACGTCACCCTGCCGCAGCTCCTCGGCTACGTCCGAACCTGGTCGGCGGTGGGCCGTTACATGCAGGCCAATGGTCACGATCCGGTGCCGGCGTTCGGCGAAGAGCTCACTGCGCCCTGGGGTGATCCCGCCCGCCCCCGGCGAATCGTCTGGCCCATCTCGGTGCGCGCCGGGCGCTGGCTAGGGTCGGGGTCTCCCGCGCCATGACCGCGGTACGCATCGGCCTGATCGGCGACCGCGATCCCGCGGTGACCGCTCATCGCGCCATTCCCAGGGCGCTCGAGCTCGCCGGCGCCGCGCTGGGTACGGCGGTGGCGGCGGAGTGGTTCGGCACCGACACACTCGACCGCAGGGCGAGCACCGCGCTCGCAGACTGTGACGGAATCTGGTGCGTCCCGGCGAGCCCCTACCGCAGCGAGGCGGGAGCGCTGTCCGGGATCCGCTACGCCCGGGAAGTCAGGCGTCCGTTTCTGGGGACCTGTGGCGGCTTTCAGCACGCGTTGCTCGAATACGCGCGCAATGTCATGGGGATCCATGGCGCGGCGCACTCGGAAACCCAGCCCGAGGCCGCGGAACTGATCATCACCCCGCTCTCCTGCGAGCTGGTGGAAAAGAGCGGCGCGGTCATCTTCGCGGCCGGCTCGCGGCTGGCCTCGATTCATGGCGCGACGGAGGTAGTCGAGACCTATCATTGCCGTTACGGGCTCTCTCCCGCATACGAACAGAGACTGGCCGGCGGTCCGCTCCGGATTGTCGGACGCGATGCCTCCGGCGAGGTTCGCGCCGCGGAGCTGGCGGATCACCCCTTCTTTGTGCTGACGCTCTATCAGCCGGAGCGCGCGGCGCTCGAAGGGCGGGCCCATCCACTCGTCAACGCATTCGTCGCGGCGGCACGATGAACCGCCACGACAAGGAGCTCCGCCGTCTGGCGCGGTCGTTTCTTTCGGGGCGGGATTCTTTCTGGGGTTTCCACGAGGAGTTCCTGACCTGCTGGACCCGGCTCCCGCCGGATGCGCTACCCGAAGCAGAGCGCGAAGGCTGGAACGAAGTCTATGCCTGGGTGCTCACGTCGATCCCCGACCCGGTGTCGACCGAGGACGACGCCCGCGGGGTGATCGGAGAAACCGAGCTCAAGAACCGGCTCCGCCGGCATCGTCTCATGACCACCCCGCCGTAGCGCTCCAGGCCCCCTCAGTCCTCCAGCACGAACGTGACCTTCAGATCCACCCGGTAGCTCTTGATCTTGCCGTTTTCGATATCGACCTTCTGACCATTGACCCAGGCGCCCTTGACGTTCTTGAGCGTCTTGCACGCGCGGGCAATGCCGGACTTGATCGCGTCCTCGAACCCCTTGGTCGAGGTCGCGCTGATCTCGCTGATCTTGGCGACGGACATGGTGGACTCCGGGTAATGAGTGAATCGGGAAGCTACTCCGCCACTCTGGAGCCGCAAGCGCTCAGATACGCCGGAGCAGGATGACGCCGCTGGTTGTCCCGGTCGTCCGGCCCTGCAACCGGATCCTCTGGCCCAGTGCGGGAATCGTGAGGATCAGCACCTCATTCCGGCCACTGGCGGGGCGGAGCAGGGAAGGCGCCGGCACGTCGTTCAGCAGCAGCTCCGCATTCGAGAGCGCGACGGTTCCCCCAGGTCGCGGCGTCGGCCCGGTCCAGCGCGTTCCACACCGGGTCCGGGGCAAAGCCGTCTTCGTTGCCCACCCAGCGAATCGTGGCCTGGGGGCCCTGGAAGACCATCGCGCCGCCCGCATGCGCCGCCAGGATATCGCCCACCGGCACAACCGAGCTGCCGTCGAACCAGATCTCCACGATGTGACCATAGCGGGTCAGCAGCTCAGTGAGCTGTCGTCACACGATCTCATTGTACCATTCCTGCTGGTCCGGGCTCGCCATGCGGCCCGATTGTCCCGAACCGAGAAAACCGTCTCGCGGGGAGAGGTATACCCCCAGGCCCAATCCGCGGCGGGCGCAGGCGACGGCGAGCTCGGCCATGACGTCGCCGTGGCCGTTCTTCCACGGGGTCGCGCGCACCGAGTAGGCCGAGGTGTCGATCTGCCAGAGGCAAAACCCGCCCTGGTGCTTCGCCACGATGACGATGTAGCGCGCCCCGAGGCCTTTGGCGGTGTCGGCCCACTGCTCGGGGTCGGCGGCGAAGCGAAGCTGCTCGGGGGGGATGGAGCGGTCGTCGTATTCGCGCTCCTGCCAGAGCGGCTGGGGGACCGGCCCGCGCCACGCAGAACGAACGGGCCGGTGAGCCCGGCGAGAAATTCCCGTCGTTCCATGGCCCTATGATCGTGGCCGCGCCGGTGCGGCGCAAGCGCTAAATTGTCTGCCATGAACCTCACCTTCTGGCTTATTGCGCTCGTTGCGGTCACCCTTCCGTCCGCTCCGCCCGCCGATTCGCAGCACACCCTGATGCCGGTACCGGCCAGCGTGGCGTGGGGGGAGGGACAGTTTCGCCTCGACAGCCTCTTTGCCGTCGAATCTCACGCACCGGGGCCGGATGCCCGGCTGGATCGCGCGCTCGATCGTTTCCGCGCCCGGCTCTCGGCCCGGACCGGATTCGGCGTGCGCGCCGGCGCGGGCGGGCTGGCGCTCACGGTAGCCGGCCCCGGCGAGGCGGTGCAGTCACCCGACGAGGACGAGCGCTATGTGCTCGAAGTCACCCCTGCGGCGGTGCGGCTCGAGGCGGCTACCACCGTCGGCGCGCTGCACGGCTTCGAGACGCTTCTCCAGCTGGTCGAATCCGACTCCGCGGGCTGGTACCTGCCCGCGGTGCGGATCGAGGACGCACCCCGTTTTCCATGGCGGGGGCTGATGATCGATGTGGGACGGCACTTCGAGCCGGCCGAGGTGATCAAGCGCCAGCTCGACGGGATGGCCGCGGTGAAATTGAACGTGCTGCACTGGCACCTGTCCGAAGACCAGGGCTTCCGCGTCGAGAGCAAGCGGTATCCGCTGCTCGCCCGCAAGGGATCGGACGGCCGCTTCTACACCCAGGCACAGATCAAGGACGTCGTGTCCTATGCGAGAGACCGCGGCATCCGGGTGGTGCCCGAGTTCGATATGCCGGGGCACTCCACCGCCTGGTTCGTCGGGTATCCCTCCCTCGCCAGCGCGCCCGGCCCGTACGCCATCGAGCGGCGCTTCGGCGTATTCGACCCCGCCTTCGATCCCACGCGGGAAGCCACCTATCGGTTCCTCGAGGGCTTCATCGGGGAGATGGCGGTGCTCTTTCCCGATCGCTATTGGCACATCGGGGGTGACGAGGTCGCGCCGAAGCAGTGGCGGAACAACCCGCGGATCCGCGCCTTCATGAAGATCAAGGGACTCGCCGACAACGATGCCCTCCAGGCCCACTTCAACCGCCGCCTCTCGGAGCTCCTCACCCGGCACGGCAAGCGGATGGTCGGCTGGGACGAAATCCTGCATCCCGGCCTGCCGTCCTCCACGGTGGTGCAGTCGTGGCGGGGGCAGGCATCGCTGGGCGAAGGCGCCAAGAAGGGCTTCAGCGGCATCCTCTCCGCCGGCTGGTACCTCGATCACATGCTCACGGCGGAGGCGCATTACCTGGTGGATCCGCTGCCCGTGAACAGCGGCCTCACCACGGAGCAGGCGGCGCGGGTGCTGGGAGGCGAAGCCTGCATGTGGCACGAACACGTGACCCAGGAATCGATCGACTCCAGGATCTGGCCGCGGATGGCCGCCATTGCCGAACGGCTCTGGTCAGCGCGCGAGGTACGCGATGTTCCCGACATGTACCGGCGGCTCGCGGTGATGCGGGTGCGGCTCGAGGAGCTGGGCCTGGGGCACGAAACCCACTCGCCCCGGATGGCGCGGCGCCTCGCCGAGGGGCAGAACGTGGATGCGCTGGTGTCCTTCCTGGGTCTGGTCGAGCCGGTGAGCTTCGGCGAGCGGGCGTCGATTCAGAAACCGACCCAGCTCACGCCGCTCGTCTTCGTGGTGGATGCGGCGCGCCCCGATCCGCCCGCACAGTGGGACATGCGGGTCCTGGCCACCGCCGCGCTCGCGGGCGACCCGGGTGCCCGGGCCCGGCTTCGCGAGGCGTTTCAAGCGTGGCCCGCACTGGGTCCCGCCATCGCCGCGCTGGCGGTGCGCGCGCCGCTGGCCGGAGATGCGGGGCTGGCGGCGCGGGCGTTGACAAGGGTCGGCGCCATCGGGCTGGAAGCGCTGGACCAGCTGGAACACGGGCCGGCGCCCGCCGAATGGATCAAGGCCCGGAGCGCCGCCCTGGATACGCTGTCCCGCCCCCAGGGTCTGCTCCGGATTGCGGTGATATCCGCGGTACGGCAGCTGGTTCGCGGCACCGGAGGCGCGATTCCATGAGGCGGGGGCGGTGACGGTCTACTTCTCGTACGGCGCCAACATGGACCCGCTCCACATGGCGGAACACTGTCCCGGCGCGGTCCGTCTGGGCCCGGCAGTGCTGCGCGACCACGCGTTCGGGATCGCGGCCGGGCACTACGGAACGGTGCGGGCCAGTGCCGG
>JAYUAL010000194.1:0-1975 GCA_043741355.1 Gemmatimonadales bacterium
AGTATCCTCCCTTCATCGCGCTGACCCGCCCGAAACCGTAGGGCGGCGACCCGCTTGACGAACGCCTCGCAGGCGGTGATACTTGCACCATGACTTCACCCACGCAGCTGAGTTGGTGGCCCTGGCGCGGTTCTTCCCGCGGTGGGCCGGCGTGCGCATAGTCTAGTCCTTCCAGACTCGCGATCTCACGGAGCCCACCGCACCTGGCGGTGGGCTTCTGCTTTTTTTTCACCAACGGTAACGGATGGGCGAATGATCATCGTCTTGAAGCCCCATGCCACCAAGGAACACGCCGAGGAGCTGATGGCCCGCATCTCGGCGCTGGGCCTCCGGCCCCTGTATATGCCGGGCCAGGAGCGAGTGGTCCTGGGCGCCCTGGGCGACGAGCGCGCCATCGAGAGCCTGCATCTCGACAGCGACCCGATGGTCGAGAGCGTCAAGCCCATTCTGGCGCCCTACAAACTGGTCGGGCGGGAAATCCACCCGCACGACACCATCGTGGACCTCGGTGGCGCCCAGGTCGGCGGCGGGCGGTTCACCGTGATCGCCGGCCCCTGCGCCGTCGAGAGCCGGGAGCAGCTGCTGGCCACCGCGCTGGCGGTTCGCGCCGGCGGCGGACACGCGCTCCGGGGCGGCGCCTACAAACCCCGGACCAGTCCCTACTCCTTCCAGGGGCTCGGCCCTGAAGGTCTCGAGCTCCTCAAGGAAGTTTCCCTGGAGACCGGGCTTCCCGTGGTGACCGAGGTGATGGATGCGGGAGACGTGGCGCTGGTGGAGGAGTGCGCCGCGGCCTTTCAGGTGGGCGCCCGCAACATGCAGAACTACCGGCTGCTCCAGGCCCTGGGCCGAAGCCGGAAGCCGGTAATCCTGAAGCGGGGCATGGCGGCGAAAGTAGACGACCTCCTGCTGGCGGCGGAGTACATCCTCGCCGAGGGCAATCCAAACGTGGTTCTGTGCGAGCGCGGCATAACCACCTTCGAGACCGCCACCCGCAACACCCTCGACCTCAACGCCATCCCGGTGATCAAGCAACGGAGCCATCTGCCGGTCCTGGTGGATCCGTCGCACGGCACCGGGTTCCGCGAGCTGGTACCGCCGATGGCCAAGGCGGCGCTGGCCTGCGGTGCGGACGGCCTCCTGGTCGAGGTGCACAACGATCCGCCCAACGCGCTCTCCGACGGGCGGCAGAGCCTCTTCCCCGAGCAGTTCGCTGCCATGATGCGCGAGCTCAGGCCTATCGCGGATGCGGTCGGCAAGGTGATGTGATGGTTCCCGCCTCGATGCCCGAGGGCGCGGTACTCCCGCTGGTGCGCGAGGTCACCGGGAGCCCTGATCCGCTGGCGCTGTACGCGGCACTGTCTGATGGCGGGCGGAAGCCCGGCACCTTCTTGCTGGAATCGGGCGAAACCGGCGCCGGCGCCGGCGAGCGGAGCCTGCTGGGGGTCGCTCCGGCGCTGCGGATCAGCTGCACCGGCCGGACCGCCACCATCACGAGTCTCTCGGCCAACGGTCGCTCGCTGCTCGGCTGGACCGCCGAGCGGCTCAAGCCTTTCGCGGAGGTCTCGCTCGACGGCGATACGATCCGGGCGGAATTCCCGAAGCCACCGCCCGGCCCGCGGGACGAGGCCTCGCGCGGGCGGCTCCCCTCCCCTCTCGATGCGCTTCGAACCGTCGTCATGGGGCCGGTGCTCCTGGCCAAGCCGATCGACGCCTGCCACCTGGCCGGGGGCGTGTTCTCCTACGACCTGGTGGAGCTGTTCGAATCGCTGCCCCCCGGAGCACCCGAATCCGCGGCCACTCCCCACTTCGAGTTCGTGATCCCCGACCGGTTGATTATCGTGGACCACCTCCGCCACCGCACATTGGTGGTGGCCACGGCGATGGGCGGGCCCGGCGGCGAGGCCAACTACAACGACGCGGTCGCCGCGATCGGGACGCTGCTGCAGGCGGTCGCCGCGGCCACGGCACGCCCTCC
>JAYUAL010000195.1:0-4824 GCA_043741355.1 Gemmatimonadales bacterium
CGCGCCATCGCCAAAGAGCTCGGCGTGAGTTCGCTGCTCACCGGCACCGTCCAGCGCGCCGATGGTCAGGTGCGGATCAATGTGACGCTGCTGTCGGCCAGTGACGGCGCGGTGCGCTGGACCGAGAAGTACGACCGGCCCCTGGCGAATGTGTTCGCGGTGCAGGACGAAATCGCTCGGACGGTTGCGGCTACCCTGCTGGGGTCGCTGGGTCGCCCGCCGTCAGCAACGGCGACCCGGACTGAAACCATCGACCCCGAGGCCCACGCCTTCTTCCTGCAAGGGCGGGTCCTCTTCAACCGGCGCACCGCGCAGACCCTGCGGCAGGCGATTGCCCTGTTCGAGCGGGCGGCGGCGCGTGATCCGCAGTACGCCCGAGCCCAGGCCTCGCTCGCGATGGCCCTCGCAGCGCTCCCCGCCTATGTGCAGGACAGCACCGCATCGATCGTGGCCCGGGCGGTCGCCGCGGCCCAGCGCGCCATCGGCATGGACTCGACCATCGCCGAGTCGTATACCGCCCTGGGCAACGGGTACGATCTGCTGGGCGAGCTTCACCGGTCCGAGGAGAACTACCACCGCGCCCTGGCGCTCGACTCCACGCTGGCCACGACCTGGGGCTGGTACGGGTTGGAGGCCAGCCGTCTCGGCGACTTTGCGACCGCGCACCAGCGGATTGCCCGGGCCCGCGAGCTCGAACCGGCGTCGCTGATCGCGAGGATCTGGGAAGCCCAGGTCTTGGAGGCGGAGCGTCGCTTTGCCGACGCCGATTCCGTGGCCGGCCTTACCATTGCGCTCGATTCGACCTTCAACCTGGCATGGAACCAACGGGCGATCGCGTTGATGGGGCTGGGGCGTACGACAGAGGCCATCGCCCTGCTCGAGCGCCATGTCGGGTCACTTCCCGCCGGCCGCCCGGAGGAGGCCCACGGCCTGCTCGCCTACGCCTATGCGCTCGCCGGCCGGGCCAGGGAGGCCCGCGCCATGATCGAGACGATACGCGCGCAGAAGGGAGGCCGGGTTCCCGCCACGGGCGCCCTCGCGGCGGCGCTCGAGGAGCTGGGTGACCACGAGGCCGCGGTGGCGCTTCTCGGGGAGGCGATTGCCCGGCATGACGTCTGGCTGGTGCAGTTCCCCCGGTCGAAGCGGTACGACAAGCTGCGGAAGGACCCGCGGGCCGCGGCCATGCTGGCCAAGCTGGAGACGAGGTGAGATGAGCGACATCATTACGCGTCTTGCGGCGGCCATCGATCAGTCTTCCAGTTCGCCCGTAGGAAAGCGGGAGTTTTCCCTGGCAACCGGATCGGGCGCGAGTGCGCCAGGGAGGGATGTAACCAATTGAAAACACTATCATTGCGACATTATATCTCATTGGATATATTCACGTGGTGAACTGGATCCGCACCCTTCGCGACCGAGCCCAGCTGACCCAGGCCGCCTTGGCGCGGGCCGGAGGCTCGTCGCAGCCGACCATCGCGGCCTACGAAGCCGGCCGGAAGAGTCCCACGGTGAGCACGCTGCAGCGCCTGGCGAGCGCGGTCGGGCTGGCCGCCGCGGTGGAATACCATCCGCCCCTAACCCGGGAAGACCGGCGGTCACTCGCGCTCCACCGTGTCATCGCGGCGCGCCTGCGGAGCGACCCGGTGCGGGTGCTGGCCCAGGCGCGGCGCAACCTTGGGCGCATGCTGGGGGAGAGCCCTGCGCCCACCCAGTCACTGCGGGAATGGCACGTCCTCCTGGACCGACCCCTGGAGCTGCTGCTGCCGCTGCTGACCGACCCCGACCCCTGGGCGCGGGAGCTGCGTCACGTGACACCCTTCGCCGGTGTGCTGTCGGCCTCGGAGCGGGCCAAGGTATATGACGGCTTCGGCGCCGCCGATCGGGGCGGGTCGTGAAGCGCGAAGAGTTCGAGCATGCGATCCGCGCAACCGGGGCAGTCCTTGGCGTGCGTGAAGTGCTGGTGAGTTGCACGCGAGTGTCGAGGGGGAGCTGCCGCTGGAGGCGTCCCGCTCGGTCGAGGTGGACGTCGCCGGAATGGGCGGTGACCCCGAGGGCCGAATGGCCGATCTGATCGACGGTTCGATCGGGGAAGCGTCGATGTTCTGGATCGCGGCGAATCCCGGGTTCTGGAAGCCGAAGCCCATGATGGCGGGGGCCGGGAAGCCGGCGGCTCCGAAACCGTAACGGATCACGAAGCCCGAAATTGAGCGTGCCCCGGAGCTTCCGGGGCGGCGTTCAGGGCGTAGAGGAGCGTGGTGAGGCGAAAGCCCTCCGGTTGTCAGTCGGTATTCGAGCAATACGGGCTGGTGCCCGGGCAAATGGATACACGTACTGACGGCTCGGAGGATATCATGGATGGTATGGGACTGTTCCGGATCCAGATCGAGATCGAGCGGATGGATGGAGGCGCCCGGGTCTCGATCCCCGACGCGCTGGTGGACACGGGAAGCGAGTATACCTGGGTTCACCGCGCCGTGCTGGAGGGAGTGGGTATCGCTCCGCGCCGGACCCAGACCTTCATCCTGGCCGATGGCCGCCGGCTGGAGCGGGACATCGGCTACGCCCTGGTGCGCACCGCGCGGCTCCCCTGCGCTAGATTTCCTCCTCGGAGCGGAGGAACTCCCCGTCATGACCGACGTGCTGCGGATGCTACAGAAAGGCCTGGCCGGCCGTTATACGGTCGAGCGCGAGCTCGGCCGTGGCGGCATGGCGGCGGTCTTCCTGGCCCGGGATCTCCGCCACGACCGGCTCGTCGCCCTCAAGGTGCTGCACCCCGAGCTCGCCATGAGCATCGGGACCGACCGCTTTGTCCGGGAAATCCGCTTTGCCGCGCGGCTCCAGCATCCCCACATCCTCCCGGTCCATGACTCGGGTGACGTGCCCGGCGCCGGCGGCGAGCCGGCGCTGCTCTGGTTCAGCATGCCGTTTATTGACGGGGAGTCGCTCCGGGAGCGGCTGGCGCGGGACCGGCAACTCCCGCTGGCCGAGGCGGTCCGGATCACCCGCGAAGTGGCCGACGCCCTCGACTACGCCCACCGCCAGGGGCTGATTCACCGCGATATCAAGCCGGAGAACATCCTGCTCTCCGGCGGACACGCGCTGGTCGCCGACTTCGGCGTGGCGCGCGCGCTGGCCTCCGGCACCGGGCAACATGCTGCGCTGACCGGGACCGGGCTCGCCATCGGCACTCCGGCCTACATGAGTCCGGAGCAGGCCACCGGCGAGCAATCGCTCGACCACCGCTCCGATATCTACTCGCTGGGCTGCGTGCTCTACGAGATGCTGGCGGGAGAGGCTCCCTTCGCCGGCCCCACCGCCCAGGTGATCCTCGCCCGGGTGCTGACCGAGACGCCCCGCCCGCTCCGCTCCGTCCGCCCAGGCCTGCCGCCGGTCATCGAAAAAATCGTGGCGGGGGCGATCGCGCGCTCACCGGCCGACCGGTATCCCACTGTCGCGGAATTCTCGAAAGAGCTCGAGGCAGCGTCCGCCCAGATCAGCACTCCGGGATCGGGCACCGTGGCGCCGCCGCCGGTGCACCGCCGGCGGGTGCCGGTCTTCGCCATGCTCGCCATCGGGTTTCTCCTCGGTATCGGGGTGCTCTTCGCCTGGCGAAAGAGCCAGTCATCTACCGTTGCCGACGGGCCGGTGCTCCTCGCGGTGCTCCCCTTCGAGAACATGGGAGATTCGGGCGACGCGTACTTCGCCGACGGGATCACCGACGAGGTGCGCGGCAAGCTCTCGAGCCTGCCCGACTTTCAGGTGATCGCCCGGGCCAGCTCGGCGCAGTACCGCGGCACCACCAAGCCGCTCAAGCAAGTCGCCCGGGAGCTGGGCGTCCGCTATCTCCTCACCGGCACGGTGCGCTGGATCAAGACTGGAGGGAAGAACCAGGTGCAGGTGCGGCCGGAGCTGGTCGAAGTGGTGAAGAGCGGCGCGACGGTGGGCCGGTGGGAGCAGCCGTTCGACGCGGCGCTCGACGATGTATTCAAGGTCCAGGCCGACATCGCGGGCCAGGTGGTCGCGGCGCTCAAGGGAAAGCTGGACTCCGCCGCCATGCCCACGGCCATGACCGCCGCCCCCACCGGCAACATCGCGGCCTACGACGAATTTCTCCGGGGCGAACAGAAGTACCTCGGCTCGAGCGGGTCGGTGGCGCTGCGGCAGGCGGTCGACCACTACGAGGCCGCGACGACCCTCGACACGTCGTTCGCCCGGGCCTGGAGCCGGCTCGCGATGGTGCGGGCCTCGATGTACGTCAACAGCGATGCCTCCCTGACCATCGCTGAAGCCGCCCGGTCCGCGGGGGAGCGGGCGCTCCGGCTAGATCCGAAGCTCCCCGAGGCGTATCTGGCGCTGGGCAACTACTACACCCTGGTGCGAGCCGACTTCCCGCACGCCGTCGAGCAATACCACAAGGGTCTGGCGCTCGCGCCCGGCAATGCGGAGCTGCTCGGGGCGCTCGGCCTGGCCGAGCAGGGTCTCGGCAAGGTGGACGACGCCTTGGCGCACATGCGGCAAGGGCTGGCCCTCGATCCGCGGTCGCTGCTGTACGCCCGGCGGCTGGCCCGGCTCTTGACCTATACCCGCCGGTACGACGAAGCCGCGGCGCTGCTGGCCCAGGCGAAGGCGCAGTCACCCAGCGATCCGAGTGTGCTGTTGTACGAGGCCTGGCTCCAGTTGTCCCGGGGCGACCTGGCCGCTGCGCGCGCGGTGGCGAAGAGCATTCCGAAGGACGCCAACGAGCCGGGGATCATGTCGTTCTTTTCGTTCGACTGGAGCAGCGCCCAGCTCCTCGACGTGGAGCAGCGGCGGCTGCTCCTTCGCCTC
>JAYUAL010000196.1:0-11160 GCA_043741355.1 Gemmatimonadales bacterium
GACATGAGCGCGGCGGCGCTCGACGCCGTCCGCACCGCCCTACGGCAGGCCCGAGGGACGCGGGGCCGTTGCGCACACCGCATCGGCCCGCCTGATCCCGAGCTAACGGGGAAGCATTCAACGCATTTCCCCGGTTTTCAGCACCCTGTTAGGCGTTGTGATAAATTAACTGACTCACCGACGTAGGCGGCGCTGAGGACGGATCGTATAGTTCCAATCGCCGTGAAACACGTGCGGTTCGAGGTGCACGCGCGCCATCTGCTCGCCGGTAATGACCACGCCCTGCGGATAGTGACCGGGATCGATCTCCGAGCGAATGCGCAAGCCGGCCTCCGTCGTGGTGGCGCCGATGAGGCTGACGATCGTCGCGAGTGTGACCAGTGGGGTGCCGCGCCAATTCATCGCGATATGGGAGAAGAGCCGGTGTTCGATCTTGTTCCACTTGCTCGTCCCTGGCGGGAAATGGCACACCGTGATCGCGAGGCCGGTGCGATTGGCAAACTGTTGCAGTTCCCACTTCCACAGGCGCACCCGCGCGCCATTGCTCCCGCCGGCATCGGCCGTAATCAGCAGCGCGCTGGTGTCGGGATACGCGACGCGTCCCATCACCTTCCACCAGCGGCGAATCGTGTGGACCGCGAAGCCGGCGGTGTCATGATCGATCCCCACACTCACCCAGCCTTCATTGCGCGCCAAATCATAGATGCCGTAGGGGATGGCTTTCCCCTGTTGGGGAATCAGGAAGTCGTGCACCCGCACGTCCTCGGGACGGCCCGGCGGCCGCCACTCCCGGCCCGCGTTCTTGAAGTCGCCAACCAACTCCTTCTTCTTCGTATCCACCGAGATCGCCGGCCGATGCTGACGTTGAAACCGTCGCACCTGGTCATTGAGATAGCGAAACTGCGCATCCCGATCGGGATGCTGCGGCCCCTCGCGCGTCTTCCGGTTCGCCTGCAAGCTGTAGCCGACGGCATGGAGAAGATCGGCCACGAGGCGATAGCTGACGTCGTGTCCCAGCGCCTGGAGTTCGGCCGCCAGATGCCGCACGCTCTTCGACGTCCATCGCAAGGGCGAGTTCGGATCCCCCGACGCCGTGGGCTCGACCAGCGTGTCCAGATCCGCCAGCAGCGTCGCGTCCTGCTCCTCCGCGCGCTTGCGGCCCCCCCCGGCGCGGCGCGTCCGCTCGGGACTCGCTGCGTCACCGGCTCCCAGTTCGCGGATGCCCCGGCTAATCGTCGAGCGCGAAATGCCCGTCGCCCGCTCCACCAATCCGATCCCACCATGCCCCAGCGCGATCGCTTCACTCGCGGCCCAGACGCGCCGCGAGCGCTCGGTCAACACCGGCCGCACCGTGCGGTACGTCCGCCGCAACGTCGTGAGCGTCACGGACCCAAGGTAGCATCGTCCGCTTCATAAATCAATCAGTTATTTATTCACAACAACTAATGGGACGGTGGGGAAATCACGGCCTCCCGATTGCCTTGACACCCCGCGGTCGGCACCCGTAGCATGGTCGGGTGATCCCCCTGGGCACCGTCATCGACAGCCCCCAAACCGGCGAGCGCCTCACCTTCCGGTCGACGGCGGATTCCTCCGTCGGCGCGCTCTTCCAGGCCGAGCTGCTGGTGCAGCCGGGCCGCTACGTGGTGCGCTCCCATGTGCATCCGGGCCAGGAAGAGCGATTCGTAGTGCTGGAGGGAAAGTACGGCTGGACCATTGGAGATCGGACCGGCACGGCCGGCCCGGGCGAGACACTGGTCTGTCCGCCGGGCGTGTCGCACAGCCAGTGGAACGCCGGCAACACCCCGATGCGGATCTACTACGAGCACCGTCCTGGGCTCACCTCGGCCGAAGTGTTCTTCGAAACCCAGTTCGGGCTGAGCCGCGAGGGCAAGCTCACCGCGGCCGGAGACATCCGCCTGCTTCAGGCCGCGGTGCTGGTTCGCGAGGTGGGTGATTTCATTCGACCAGCGCGCCCGCCCACCTGGCTCCAGGACCTGGCCTTTCCGCCGCTTGCCCTGCTGGGGCGAATGCTGGGCTACCGGGCGCGCTATGCCCGCTACGGTTCCGCTGCGCCTATTGAAACACCTTGAAATTGCCCAGCAGCCACCAGAGCAGGATGAAAATAAGAATGGTGGTGAAGCACCCGCCACCCAGCTTCTTGGCACCCCACCCGGCCGCGAGGCCACGGAGTAGTTTGCTCATCGTTGTTTGTCTCCAAAGCGTAAAGCACGCTCGCCGTCGAGCGGGCTAAGACTGAGACGCCCGGGCGGCGCACTCGGCACACAACCCATGCGACATCGGTCCGAGGCGCGTGAAAACGTTAAAGGAGTTAGCATACGTCAGCATCCGCCCGGGCCATAAGCTACCTCAGAGGAAATCCATGTCACGCTCCCTTCTCGCCCTGGCCGTCATGGCCCTGCCGTGCGGCAACGGATCGACTCCCTGAGCCGAAGGTAGCGGCCGCCGGGCGACGCCGTTTGTCAATGTCTGTCCAACACCAGGAGGATTTCGTGAAGCGATACCTATCAGCGCTGGCCCTGCTCATGGCGGCCGCGCCGCTCTCGGCCCAGCCGGCCCAGCCCGTCAAGCCCACCGATCCCAAGGTCTGGGTCAACTACGATTTCGTTCCGGGCAGCCGGGTGCTCTACTTCAACGACTACTCCGAAGACGTGGTGGGGAATTTTCCCAAGCGGCTGGGATTCAAGTCGGGGAACATGGAGGTGGCCGACGTGGACGGCCAGCGCTGGCTCCGGGTCACCGCCCCCAGCGTGCTGACCATTCCGCTCCCCGAGGCGCTGCCGGCCAAGTTCACGGTCGAGATCGACCTCATGCACCGGAAGTCGCTCGACGGCGTCGCCTTCCAGCTGCAGGGTACCCTATTGCAAATGAGGGACGCCAGGAACTCCAGCATCGTTTGGGGGTCCGGCGGAGCAGGGCTGACCGGCGGGGGCGGCGGCGAGACCCAGTACGGCTACAACAGTGACATAGCCACCCGGTACCGCGGCAAGGCGGCGCAGATACGCATCCTGGGAGACGGCGAATACATCAAGGTGTACATGGACGAGAAGCGCTTCGTCAACATCCCCAACGCGAACTTCGCCCGCACCACCGCCCTCAACCTCTGGCTCGATGGCCGGGGCGATGAGAATCCGGTCTATATCGGCAAGATCCGCATCGCGGAGAGCAGCAAGAGCATCTACGACGAGCTCACCGCCAAAGGACGGGTGACCACGCAGGGCATCCTGTTCAATACCGGGAGCGACAAGATCAAGCCGGAATCCACGCCCACTCTGAAGGACATCGGCGCAATGCTCGTGGCGCACCCCGACCTCAAGCTCACGGTCGAAGGCCATACCGACAACGTCGGCGACGCGGCCGCCAATCTCAAGCTGAGCGAGGCGCGGGCCGCCGCGGTTAAAGCCGCGCTGGTGAAGGATTACGGCGTCGACGCGGCGAGGCTGACGTCGAAGGGGTTTGGGAGCACCAAGCCGCTCTCGCCCAACACGACCGCGGAAGGCCGGCAGAACAACCGCCGCGTGGAGCTGGTCAAGGTCTGACGCTACGGCACCCGCTGCGCCCGCTGGTTGGCGCCGTTCTGGTGCAAAACCAGTGCGACTACCTGACCTGAGGAATCGCGCTCGAAGGTGATGCTGGCGTCCACCTCGATCACGAAAAAGTCGGCGGGTGAGCTGGCGTAGAGCCGGAGCTTCGGCTGGCCGGTCGCCTGCAGCTCGAGCCCGGTACTGTCTCCCTACGGCGACGTGATCGTGAATCGGATCAGCACGCCCTCCACGAACTCGGCCGAGATACGGCGGTTGCGGGTGCGGTAGGATGACGCGCTGACCGACAGGGTGCCCTCCATCCGGCTGGAGATGGACTCGGGGCGGCCCAGCATGGCGTCGACCTCCTCGACCGTGAGTCCCTTCCGGAGCTCCCCGGCGCCGCGCGGCACATCCACCCGTGCCCCCGACATCGGCGAGAAGTCCACGTACTCCGCCAGTGCCTGCATCAGGCTTTCCGGCGTGAGCGCGTAGGGCGGCACGCTCCGCTCGTACTGGATGTTGAAGCGCGATCCGCTCTCCTGCCTCCGCTGCCGGATGTTCGCGTCCTGAATAGCGGTCGCCTGCGCCGCTTCGGCCCGGTTCCGGGAATCTTCGCGCTGGCGCGACTGGCGCAACCGGTCGAGATCCTCCTTGAGTTTCTTCCTGAGCGCGGGGTCGGTCGTGGCGGGCAGCTCCTTCTCCAGGTTCTTCTCCCGTTCGGTCTTGGATGCCGAAGGCACCGAGACGTAAGGACTGGTATCGTCGCCGAAGGTGCCGTACCCACCGCCGCCCAGCTGGAACTCGATGTGATCGTTCTTCAGCTTGATCTTGGTGATCAGCACCTCTTCCCCGCGACGGATCGCCGTACCGAATCGCTTGAGCCGGCTCGCATGCCTGGGAAAGTCGACCGGCTGGGCGGCGCCGGGGTGCACGTCTACCCCCTCGGACGAGCCGGGCATCTCGAGCTTCACCCGGACGCTCTTGCCCTCGAAGAAGACCCGGAGCTGGTCCTCCGACTGGGCCAGGGCCGGGGCCGGGGCGGCAGTGAGGGCAAGAAGCAGGAGGGCGAAGGTCGGCCGCATCGGGATTCCTGGAGAGGGCGGAGTCAAAGCTAGCCCTGATCGCTGCTCAAAGCCGGTAAACCGTCACCGCGCAGTCCTGAAACAATTGTCGCTGGGATCCCATCGGCAATTGATGGGTCAGGGCGTGCTCGACCGCGAGGATCCGGGCAAAGCGCCGCGCGCGCCAGGTCTCCAGCACGCGGTCGAGTACCCGTGATTCATAGGGAGGATCGGCGAAGGCGATGTCGTAGCCGTCCGGCGGGAGCGCCGCCACGAACGGGATCGCGTCGCGCTTGAAGATCCGGGTCCGTTCCCGGAGCCTGAGCGCGGCGACATTGGCCCGGAGGGCGTGCAGGCTGGCGGGCCGGAACTCGACGAAATCCGCCTGCCGGGCGCCCCGTGAGATGGCCTCGAGGCCAAGCGCCCCGGTGCCGGCGAACAGGTCGAGCACCCGGGCCTCGGCCAGGTCGCCAGTCAAAAGATCCAGCAGGCCCGCGCGGACCTTTTCGGCGGTCGGACGCACCCGGGAGTCGGCCGGCGATACCAGATCCCGTCCCGCGAACCTGCCGCTCACGATCCTCACTCTACTCGCGCAAGCGCCCCGGCCACGGTGGCTACCAGCCCGGCGGGCGAAAACGGCTTCTGGATCAGCCCCGCCTCGAGGCCGACGATGCCCTGCTGCCGGAGTTCCTCGGCCGAGTAGCCCGACATGAAGACGACCGGGAGCGCCGGCCAGCGTTCCTTGAGGCTCCGTGCCAACGCAACTCCGCCGATACCCGGCATGGTCAGGTCGGTGAGCACGAGCTGAGGCGGCCCGTACCGGTCGATCAGCTCCAGCGCATCGGCTCCATTTCCCGCCTGAAGCACCCGGAAGCCGCCCCCCTCCAGGCTCCGCGCGACGACCGAGCGCACCCCCGGCTCGTCGTCGACCACGAGGACGGTCGCGCCGGATCGAAGTGCTGTCGTGCCGGCGCGGGGTGGCTCTCCCCGACTCTCGACCGGGTCCCCCGCCGGAAGAATGGGCAGGTACACCGTGAACGCCGCACCCTGCCCGGGCACGCTTGCCGCCGTGATACAGCCGTGGTTCTGCTTCAGGATGCCATGGGCGGCGGCAAGGCCCAACCCGGTGCCCTGGCCCACAGGCTTGGTGGTGAAGAACGGCTCGAAGATTCGCGCCTGGGTTGCGGCGTCCATGCCGGCGCCGGTATCACGCACCAGGATGGTGGCGTATCGGCCGGCCGGAATGGCGCCGTAGTCGGCCGCGTCCATGCCGCTCTGGAGCTCCGTCTCCGCCGTGGTGATGGTGAGAGTGCCGCCGGAGGGCATCGCGTCGCGCGCGTTCAGGGCCAGGTTGATGACTACCTGCTGGAGCTGACCCGGGTCGACCCAGACCCGGGGCGCGGCGTTCGCCACCACGACCAGCCGCCGGCCCTCGCCCAGCAACTGGCGCACTACCGGCTCGGCGTCGCGCACGGCGGTACTGAGATCGACTGCCTGGGGTCGATGCACGGTGCGGCGGCCGAAGGCCAGGAGCTGCCGGATGACCGTCGCGGCGCGGTCGGCCGACTTCATGATTTCCCGCACGTCGGCAAGGCAATCCGCCGGCAGGCGCTCGTCCCGGAGCAGGAAATCGCCGAACCCCAGGACCACGCCCATCATGTTGTTGACTTCGTGGGCCACGCCGCCCGCAAGCGCGCCCACCGCCTCCATCCGCTGTGCCTGCTGGAGCCGCTCCTCCATCTGCCGCGCCGCCTGCTCCACCGCGAGGCGCTCGGTGATGTCCCGGATGACGAGGTGTGCCGAGGGGCGGCCACGGTCCATGAACCCGACCGCGCGCACCTCGACCGCGACCTCGGACCCGTCCAGCCGGCGCCAGGTGTCCCGGACTGGCGATGCGAGCTCGGTGGGAAGGGCCGAGTCCACCAGTTGAAGCTGGACCGCCTTGAGATAGGGCGGGGCGAGAAAGGTGTCGATCGGCAGACCGACGAGCTGCTCCCGGCTGGTCGCGCCGGCCAGCCGGACCGCGGCGGCGTTCCCGAGGATTATCCGCTCACCGTCATGGACCAGAATACTGTCCGGCGCGAGCTCGACGAGCTGCCGGTAGCGCTCGTCCCGCTCCCACCCCGTTCTCCTCCCCATGCGATCGGTCACGTCGGCACCCATCTCAGAAGCCGCCCGGACGCGCCTCCGCCTTGTAGCGGGTGCCCTTCTTGCTGACGTAGCTGAGCTGGGCCAGGCGGTCGAGGATGACGCCGGTGCCGAGCGAGGGCAGCCCGGTCTGCTTCGCGACCTCGGCTGAGGACATCGACTTCGCCCGGCTCACCATCTCGAGCACCAGCACCTCCTGCTCCGTCAGTCCGGGGTGGGGCGGGGGCGGGATCCGGAGCTGCCGGGTGGGCATGCGGGTGATGATACCGTCGTAGTCCCGGAGCGATTCGCGCAGTTGCACTCCGGTCGCCGTGATCTCATAGGTTCGGAACTCCTTGCTGTGGAGGCTGCCCCGCATCTTCACCACCACCAGCGCCTTCTTGAGCTCGCCCTCGATCTCGACGTAGCGCTGGCTCAGGATGTCGTCGGTCAGGAACGACACCTGGTACCCGGTGAGGCGGAGCCCGCCTTCTCCCGCGCCCTCCACCACTTCGACGGTCGAGAACATGGTGACGCCGAGCCCGGTGAGGGCGCCGATGAGCCGGTAGAGCGACTCCCGGAAATCCTCCCGGAAGGCCGGGGCGAGCGCCATCTCGAACCCCGAGATCGAATCGATGACGACCCGCTTGGCTCCGATCCGCTCGACCGCCGTCCGGATCTCCTCCAGCGTTTCGTCGACCGAGAGGTCGAGAGGACGGAGATAGATGACGCTCAGCTTGCCCTCGCGCATGGCCGCGCGCAGGTCCACACCGACGCTCTTGGCCCGTTCGAGGTATACCTCCGGGTGCTCCTCGAAGATCGCAATCACTGCCGCTTCGCCTACGGCGAGCCCGGCCGCCACGAATTTCATCGCGAAGGTCGTCTTGCCGGTGCCGGTGGGGCCCGCGAGCACCAGGGAATCCCCCGCCGGGATGCCGCCGCCCATCATTTCGTCCAGGCCCGCGATCCCGGTCGAAAGCCGCTCGTGTCCCCTCGGCAGGAGGTCGTCGGCCCGCTCGGGCGTGCGCGGGAACACCTGCACCCGAAATGTGATCCTGCCGAAAGCGTCCGTTGTGATGACTGCGTCCCCGATCGCTTCCAGGGTGGCGCGGGCCTGTTCGTTGTTCCGGGAGCGGGTCTCCCGGGCGCGGCGCCAATGGGTGAGATCGCGCAGGGTGATCAGAGACCGTGCGTCGCTGCCTTGCCCGATCAGGCGCCGAACCAACTCCACCGGGAACTCGCTCCCGTCATGCCGCCGGGCGAAACAACTCACCGTCTCCCCGCCGCCGGCCTCGAAGTCCGAGCCGAGCAGCGGGTGAAAGCGGGTGGGGATGAGCCGGCTCATCGGCTCGCCGAGCAACTCCTGCTCGGTCCAGCCGAAGAATTGCTCGGCTGCCAGGTTGAGCGCGGCCACCATTCCGTACCGGTCCACCACCAGCATGGCATCCGGGGCCGCGTCGAGCAGCTGGTGAAATTCGGTGGGCGCTGGCATAGAACCGGCCCCTCCGTTAACCGGGACGGGGGGGAGGCACCGTCAATCTATTTTGCCGCGACGGTCAGCGGCCCATTGAGCGTAACCACAATCGGGGTTCCCGCGACCACCACCACGTCGCGATTCGCGGTCTCGACGGCCACCGCGGCACCGGCCGCGCCCCCGACGACAGCGCCGATGATGGTGCCCTTCGAATCACCGCCGATGACCCGGCCGGCGATGCCGCCGATCACCGCGCCGGCCGCCGTCTTCTCCACTTCGGTGGCGCCGACGCCGCGTCCCTTGAGGGTGTGGGCCATTGAGGTGATGCCGGCCGAGACCGGGTAGGTCTGGCCTCCGACGGTCACCGAGCTCACCAGCACCGTGATTCTGCCATCAGCCTTGCTCTTGTCGTTGGCGGGCTGCAGCTCGGTGATGGTCAAGTTGAGCGTTGAGCCGGCGGGAATCACGACCCGGCCCCTGGCGTCCTTCACGTCGCTCGAAATGCGAGCGGTGAAGGTCTCGCCCGCCTTGTCGTTCCGCGAGGAGATGGTGCGCTGGGTGCTCGCATCGATCCGGGTGCCGGAGCGGAGCGTGAGGCTTCGGCCCGGGCTCGGCGCGGGAGCGGGGCTCGGCGCGGGAGTCGGGCTCGGCCTGGGCGCCGGGCTCGCTGCGGGCCGGTCACCGAGCCGGTAGTTGCTGTCGGACTTGGCCAGCTCTACGCTGCGGGCGCTGTCGGCGGCCGATTGGGGGGTGCCCTTGCCGCAGGCCATGAGGCCGGCCATTGCAAGTCCTGCGACAAGTGTCCGTCTCATCGTGCGCTCCGGGTCTGGTAGGCGAGCCTGAACACTTGCCCGCTCGAACCCGAACGACAATCCATCGCATGGATGATGCAGGACTAGATCGGAAGAACTAGGCCGAATCTTCCGCCGGGCTGCGATCTCCCTGGTTCCGGCTGAAGGCGGCCACTTCGAGGCGGCTGTGAAGCGCCAGCTTCTCCAACACGTTGTGGACGTGGCTCTTGACAGTGTGGACGGCGATGTGCAGGCGCGCGGCAATGTCCCTGTTGGCGAGCCCCTCGGCAATGAGGTCGATGACCTGTCGCTCACGCTGGGTCAGCCGGACGGCTTCCAGCTCCCGGGGGGTGCCCCGTTTCCCCGCCTGCTGGGCGATCTGGTTGAAGAGCGATCCGGTGAGCTGGGGGGGCAGGACCACGGCGCCGGCCACGACGCTACGGATCGTCCGGACGAAGTCGTCGAAAGTGGCGTCCTTCATGATGAACCCGGACGCCCCCGCCCGTACAAAACTGACGATATCCTCCTCGATCGGGAGGAGTCCCAGCACGATGACCCTTGCTTCGGGGACTTCCCGGTGGACTGTCGCCGTGACGGCCAGACTATCGTGGCCCTCCAATCCGTAGTCCAGAAGTACTACCTCGGGCTTGGCCTCGCGCACCATTCTCATCGCCTCATCGGCATCCGCCGAGGCGGCGAGAATCTTGAAATCCTCCTGCTCCCGGATCAGGCGGGCAAGGCCTTCCCGCAGCAGGCGGTTGTCGTCGATGAGTACGAGCGAAATGGTTTCGTTCATGGAATCGCCCTATCCTCCGCCCCACATAATAAATTCCAACACCCAATCCGGCAAGCAGTTACGGGGCTGGCGCCCAATAGATCTACTCGGCGGTACCGGACGGGGGGGGGATGCCGCAAAAGATGTAATTCCTTTTTCATCCTTTTGAGCGATACCCAGCGCGCGCGATCCGAATAGACTCCGTACGGAATTTGTCTCTGCGGCACGTCCCTGTTTCCCCGGTTTGGGTCTGAGCAGCTCGGTTGCTGAGGGACCGGGGGACCCATGAGGTGTGAATGGCCAGACCGAAGCGCAGCAAGCCGCCGAAGCCCATTTGGGCGTATGCCTATGAGCTGGTGCCGCCCCAAGCAGAAGATCGGCTGGGCCCGATCAAGCCGGTCCTCGACCATGAACAAGCGGAGGCCCGGCGCGGAGCGCGGACCTGGGTGGGGAGCGTCGTTCTCGAGCGTCAGGTCACCCACATCCTGGTCGTGAGCGACAGCCCCGAGCAGAATCGCGAGGTCAACCGGAGGCTGGAGGCCAAATTGAAGGAGCTGAAGGCGGGGTTCTCGATTACCGCGCCGATGCTGCTGGCGGACGACGCCGCGGTATCGCCCGCGACGTCATCGCCTTCGTGAAGGCACCTCCGGGCCGGCCCGCCTCCTCGCTTACTTCCTGAACCGGGCAGCTTCCTCCGAGCCGCCGGTTGCGTTGCCGGCGCTGTAGGAGTGAGCCCCCGTCCCAGCCAGTTTTCCGTTGGCCACGATCAGGTAATCCTCGCGAAGCGGACGGCCCTCGAACCAGCATTCCAGAATCTCTCGTACCCCGGCCGCATAGCGCGCCTGGGCCGACAAGCTGGTCCCCGACACATGCGGTGTCATCCCGTGATGGGGCATGGTGCGCCACGGGTGATCCCGCGGAGCCGGCTGGGGAAACCAGACGTCGCCGGCGTACCCGGCCAGCCGGCCGCTCTCGAGGGCCCGCGCCACCGCGTCCCGGTCACAGATCTTGCCCCGCACGGTGTTCACCAGGTAGGCGCCCCGCTTCATCTGGGCCACCGAGCAGCGGTACGTCGACTGAAAGCTCGATACCCCGATTGAGGGACGATCCAACGTTGGTCTTGAACAGATAGGACTGGTGATTCGCCGCCGGGATAGACGGTTTGCCGGGGGAAACGGAACCCCAGATTATATAACGGCCTAGAATCCCCCCAATCCTGTCGCAAACCGAAGCACCATCCTGGATCTTCAACCTCCCTCGGCCACTGTACACCCCTTGACCCTATACTTAGGTATAGGGCCTAACTTGCATGTAGGGATAGGAGGAAGAGTGGCTCTGCTGATCGGCCAGGTGGCTTCAGCCGCCAGCGTGAACGTCCAAACGATTC
>JAYUAL010000197.1:0-4821 GCA_043741355.1 Gemmatimonadales bacterium
GACGCGGCGGTGACCGCTTGCACCCCCGGGATGGCCTTGAGGCGATCCTGCATGGTCTGCACGAAGGCGGCCACGGCCTGGTCTCCCCGAACCCTGGGATTGACCAGGAAAGTCAGCAGCCCGTTGGGATCGTACCCCGGGTCGGTGCGCTCCAGCGCCAGGAAGCTCCGCAGCATGAGACCGGAGCCCACCAGCAGCACGAATGACAGCGCCACTTCCGCCATGACCACGCCGTTGCGGAGGGTGCGCCCCGACGCCCGGGCCAGTGACCGGCTGCCCGAGCGCAGCACGTCCATGGCGTCAGGCCGTGAAGCCCGAAGTGCCGGCGCGAGGCCGAACAGCAGCGCGGCTATCACCGTGGAGACCGCCGTGAACCCGAGCACCATCGGATCGATGCCCACGGTGTCGAGCCTCGGCAGGTTGGGCGGCTGGAGCCGCACCAGCAGCTTGATGCCAAGCTGGGCCAGCCCGGTGCCCAGTACGGCCCCCGCGAACGCCAGCACCATGCTCTCGGCCAGCATCTGACGCACCAGCCGCCACCACGATCCGCCCAGCGCCGCCCGGAGCGCCAGCTCCCGCTCCCGCCACGACGCGCGCACCAGCAGCAGATTGGCCACGTTGGCACAGGCGATCAGCAGCACGAAGATCACGGCGCCCATGAGGGCCAACAGCGCCGGTTTCACATCCGCCACCAGGTCGGTTCCCATCGGCTCGAGCCGGAACGCGACGTCGGCGGTCTTCTTGACGGCAAACCGCTGCCGCAGGTCCGCGGAGACCATATCCATCTGCGCCTGGCCCTGCGCCAGCGTCGCGTTGGGCTTGAGCCGGCCGATCATCCGGAGGAACACTGCCGTTCGTGGGGTGTTGGCCATGTCGATCCGGAGCGCTTCCCAGATGTCGGGATTCCGCTCGATGCTAACCTTGGGCGGGAAAAGCAGCTCGGCACCAGGCGCCAGCACCCCAACGACGTGCGCGGTGCCGCCGCCGAGGTTGATGCTGCGTCCGATGATCGCCTTGTCGGCGCCGTAGCGGCGCCGCCAGAAGGCGTCGCTCAGAATGACGTTGTCCGGGAGTTGGGGCGGCGGCGGCGCGTCGGCTGCGGGCGGCGCATCCGCCGCCTGCTGCTGCGGGCGCTGATTGGGCGTCCCATCGTCCTCGGTGAAGCTGCGCCCCAGCGCCACCGGCACGCCGAGCAGCGAGAAGATGTTCGAAGTCACCGCCGCCACTCGGACCTGCTCCGGCTCCACGTTGTCCTCGGTGAGCGGCTGGCGGAACGTGCCCACCCCGGCAAACCCCTCGAACAGCGTTCCTCCGGCGCGGATGTCGGGCAGGTCCCCGGGCGAGATGGGGAAGTCCTTGACGTTGCGGGCCCGCAGGTCGCTCCACAACAACACCAGGCGATCGGCGTCCCGGTAGGGAAGCGGCCGGAGCAGCACCGCATTCACCACGCTGAAGATCGCGGTGGATGCGCCGATGCCCAGCGCGATGGTGAGGATCGCGGTGATTGCGAACGCCGGGCTCTTGAGCAGGCTGCGAATCGCGTACGAGAGGTCTTTGCCGATCATGGTTGCCCCCTGAGCTTCTTCTTGAAGTAGGCGGCAGCGGCGCTGTCCACCCGTACCCAGTTGGTGTGCTTCATCATGTGATGGGTGTCGTCGGGAATCACCATTTCCTCGACTTCGACACCCGTGCCCGCCAGCCGTCGGGCCAGGTCCACCGTCTGGCTGAACCGCACATTGCGGTCGTCATCCCCGTGAATCAGCAGCACCGGCGACCGCCAGCTTTTGAGCGAAGACACCGGTGACGAGGTCCACATCAGCTCGAGCGCCTTCTCCCGGTCCGGCGCGTCTTCGTACCGGTCCCGGTTGAGCAGACGCTGTCCGCCATCCGCGGTCCAGTCATGCACGCCGTGGATGTCCACTCCGGCCGCGAAGAGATCCGAATTGCGGGCCAGCGCGAGCGCGGTGAGAAATCCCCCGTACGAGCCGCCATAGATGCCGATTCGCGACGGGTCCACCTGGGGCTGGGAGCGGAGCCATTCGGACGCGGCCTTCACGTCCAGGTATTCGGAGGCTCCCTGGGGCCCCGCGCTGGCGGGACGCTGGAATTCGAATCCGTAGCCGATGCCCAGCCGGTAGTTCACCGAGAGCACCACGAAGCCCATGTTGGTGAGACGCTGGTTGAGGGCATAAGCGTTGGAGTAGTAGTCGGAGTAGTGCCAGCCCAGCAGCATTTGCCGGGGCGGCCCGCCGTGGACGAAGATGATCGCGGGCTTCCTGGCGGGGCCGCTGGCTCGCTCGAACAGCTGTCCGTGAACCGACACGCCGTCGCTGGCCTTGAACACCACCTTTCGGGGGGAGACCAGCTGGTCGGCGGGATAGTCCGCGGGGATCCGGTCGGCGCCGATTACGATGGGCCGGCCGCCGGCCCGAAACACCATCGGTAGCGGGGGACGCTGCGCGGTCGCGCCAAGGTAGGCGACGCTTCCGTCCCCCATCACTACGGGAGTCCACTCCAGCCCGGTGCCCGGCGTCAGCACCTCGGGCTGGGCACGGTCTACCGGCACCCGGACCACATGGCGGCGATCAATATCGTCCGGATCGCTTCCGGCATTTCCCGCGAACACCAGGAACTTTCGGTCCGGCGAAAGCTGGACGTACTCGGCCATGTACTCGCCCGGCGTGAGCAGGAGCGGGGCGCCGCCCTCTTCCGGAAGGGAGTACAGGTGGGGCCAGCCGTCGGCATAGGAGAGGAAGACGATCCTGCCTCCCGCCGCCCAGCGAAGGTTAGTGCCGCCCTCAGTGCTCGGCGGCGATCCCCGGAGCGTCTCCGGCGCCTTCCAGATCTGGCTCGCCTGCCCGGTGCGGGCGTCGGCGGTCCAGACGCTCCAGGGCTGGTGGCGCGGCTCGAGCATCGAAGGCGGCGGTCCGCCTGATCCGGGGCGACGGATGAACGCCAGGCGGTTCCCATCGGGCGACCAGCGCGGCGAGCCGTCCCGCGAGGTGGACGGTGCGATCCAGGTAAGCGGCGTGGAATCGTTGGTGAAGACGCCGATGAAGGCGTGGTCGCCCCGTCCCGAGGTGAATGCCAGCCGGGAGCCGTCGGGGGACCATTGCGGCTCCTCGATGCGTCCCTTGGCGAAGAACATACGCTTTGCGGGCGCCGACCCGTCGACCCTCACCACGCTGATCTGACCGCCGGAGACGAACGCCACCATGTCGCTCCGGGGCGAGATCACCGGCTCGTCTCCGTCGGCGAGCAGGATGGGCGCACCGCCGCCGAAGGGGACCGACCAGATCTGGATTTTGGGTGGCACCGGCAGAGAAGCGGGGTTGGGCGGCAGGTCGTTCCAGTTGGCGCTGTGCTCTCCACCCCGGACATATACCACCCACTTGCCGTCGTGGGAGATGGCCACCGAGGTGAGCTCCTGGCCGTCATCCGTCATGTAGCTGGTGAGCCGCCGCGCCCTGAAATCGGGCCCCTCGGCCGCCCAGATGTTCCGCTGGCCCCGCTCGTTCAGCGCCCAGGCCAGTCGCTGCCCGGTGGCCGAGGCGGTGAGCTCGTTGGGAAAGGGAAGGCTCTTGACCTGCTCTATGGTGAATTCCGCGGGCCGCTGGGCGGGTGCGGATTGTGCTGCCAGCACGAGTACGGACAGGGCGCGAGCGGTGCGATTCATGACGGCCTCGTCGAACGAAAGGGGAGACCCCCGAAAGTTGCCGGGAGTCTCCCCTCAAGTCCATCCTGCGAGAACCGGCGCTACGGCTTCTTCTTGGCCGCGGGCGCCTTCGGCTTCCAGAACCCCGGGTTCGCGGTGATCCATGCCGGCGGAGGATCGCTTTGCGACGGGGTAAACTCGAAGTGGTCGGTTTGCGAGCTGATCACTGCGGAGGAGGTCAGCGCGCCCAGCTTCTTCTGGCCCGAATCACCACCCAGCGCCGCGATGTAGGCCGGGCCGTGGATCACCGCGCCGGAGTCGAGCTCCGCGAGCGATTTCCGGGGGACCAGCAGGTAGAAGGTTCCGGCCGGTGCGCCCGAGGTGACCTCCCACATGGAGTAGTGATCGGTCAGGTGCGCCGCCTCGTGCGCCGCCTTCACCAGCTTGCGCGCGTCCTCGTACTCCGAAGTATGTCCGGGCCGGACCGATATCCGGGTCACCGACACATAGCGCATGTTCGGCAGATCGGGGGGACCGCCGTAGCCCAATTCGGCCCGGGGGCGGAGGGTCATGCCGCGCGAGTCGTTCAGGTAGTCGGCCTCCGCGGGGCGGTACTTGTTGTCGACGACGGCGTTGACCCGGTCGAGGGAGTTCTGGTAATCCGCCCAGGTTGGGTAGGCGGCCATGTACCAGATCTCGTTCGGACCGGTGAGGGACGTCATGGCGACGAACGGGTCGGGATTCTTGGCGGCCGTCATGGCGCGGGCCCACGCCGTCTCATGGTCGTTGTGCGCATGGCCCTTCCCGACCTTTACCGACTCGCGAAAGATCGAGAAGACGTTGTTGGGTGGCATCGGGGTGGTTTGCGCGCGCAACGCGGCGGGCGCGGCAACGGCGAGGACGAGTGGCAGTACGCGGAGATAGGATCTCATGGTGTCTCCCTTGTCACAAGGTCGGGCGCGGGAGGCGGGCAGCAACCCGCAGGAGGCGATGTCGCTCGGATCTCGCGGCACTCCGGGGGAGTGCTATGGCCTGAGTAGACGAGCGGTCGCTCGCCGGGGGCGAATCTACTGCCCCGGCAGGAATTGGCTAGGGGGCGTGGGTTATTGGCTGGGCGTCGGCTCCATCTCGGCGGTGTACGCCTTCCGCAGATTGAGCTGATACTG
>JAYUAL010000198.1:0-1967 GCA_043741355.1 Gemmatimonadales bacterium
AGCGCCAGACGGCATTCGCGCAGCGCCTCGGTGAGATAACCTCGCTTGCGAAACGCCACCGAGAGGCTCAGATGCGGCTGCAGCGAAGCCGCCTCCCGCCCGGCGCCGACGGCAGGGTTGCCGCCGGCGGGCCGGCGGGGCGCCGCGCCACGCTGGGCCCCGATCAGGAGGTTGGGCTGCGCCGTGCCGAGCGAGGGATTGAGCGCGATGGCGCGCCGGGTGGCCGACCGGGCCGCTTCGTGATGGCCGAGGTCCCCATAGAGAAAACCGAGGATGTAGTGCACCTCGGCGTGGTCGGGATTGAGCGCGACGGCCGCGGTGAGGACCGTCAGCGCCTTGTCGTTGAGGCCCCGGTTATAGAGCGCACGCCCCAGACAGAGCCGTGCCACCGAGCTCCGCGGGTCCACCTCGCAGGCGCGCTGAAACCACTCGGTGGCCAGCTCCTGGCGGCCGCGGGATTGCTCGACCAGTCCGAGCTTGACCAGGGCCGTCGCGTCCGCGGGGTTGCTCCGGAGCAGCTCCTCGTACTGCTCCACCGCCTGATCCTGCTGCCCCAGCGCGGCGTAGGCGCGGGCCAGCTCGAGGCGCGCGTCCCGGGCATTGGGATCGCGGGCCAGATGCTCCCGGAGGTCGCCGATGACCTTGTCGTAGTACCCCGACTCCCGCTGCACCGTCTCCAGATTGTCCTGCGCCACTCGCATCTCGGGGTCCAGCTCCAGCGCCCGGCCGAATGCGGCGATGGCCTCCGGGATCATCCCCCGTTCGTAGTAGAAGACTCCGATGTTGTTCTGGGCACCCGGATCGGAGGGATCGATGCGCCGGGCCAGCGAGCGGAGAGCGTCGGCGTCCCGGCCGGTCGGTTCAGCCGCCGGCATGAAGTCAGTTGGCGATGCGAATCGAGTCGAAAATCGCCTGCAGGGCGGGAGGGTCCGGCATCAGGAGGAATTGCCCGGTGAGGGTCCGCTCGGAACCCTCGATCCGGAAAGTGGTTTCGACGCAGAACAGCGCGTCCCGCTCGTGCCCGAAATTCAGGTACGCGGTGGTGAGTACCGCTCCGGCGAGGTCCACCACCAGGGCCGGCACCGAGGGCACCAGCATCATGCCGAGGAAATCGGACAGCGCATTCATGTACGCGGAGCAGAGAATGTTTCCGGTTTCCTTGATCGTGGACTGTTCCATGGCGTCGAAACCGGGCTTGCCGGTGCGGGGGCGGCGCAGCAGCAGCTCGCAGAGGGAGTAGGCGGACTCCTGGTCGAGGACCACCAGCGTGCGGCCGGTCAGATCTCCCATGACGTGCATCAGCACCCCGGCGATCACCGAGTCCGACGGCCCCACCAGCTCGGCGACTTCCTCGAGCCGGCGGACGCTGACCTCGGGAACGCTGATCATGATCTTCCGGCCGGTCATCTGGGAGAGCGCCGTGGCGGCGTGGCCGGCCCCGATATTGGCCACCTCCCGCAGCGCGTCACGCTCCAGTTCTGACAGAATCCGCTGGTCTGCCATCGAGTCCTCCACCTAGAAGAGAGCGGCCGGATCCACAATGAGCGCCGGCGCGCCGTCGGGCAGAATCGTGGCGCCGCCCACCCAGGCGGGCAGCCCCACCGGGGCGGCGAGCTGCTCTACGACGACGTCCTGCTGTCCCAGCAGCGAATCCACTATGAGTGCGGCCCGCCCCCCCCCGCCGGTGTCCACGACCACCACCGGCCGGCGGCCTTTTCCCGCCCTGGTCAAACCGACAACGTCCCGAAGATCCGCCGTGGGAAGCGGCGACCCCCGTAAAGTAACCTCGGACTCCGTCTGCTCATGCACCGCCGCCTCGGCGAGGACCCCGAACGGAATGGCGTATCGCTCGTGCTCGACGCCGACCAGCAGCGCGCGGAGAATCGCGCGGGTCACCGGGAGATGCATGAGAAAGGTGGTACCCCGCCCCGGCACGGTCTTGAGCTCCATTCGGCCGCCCAGGGAGC
>JAYUAL010000199.1:0-11142 GCA_043741355.1 Gemmatimonadales bacterium
CGAGCTGCCGCGCCCGCCAGCTCTCCATCCGCACCGTGAGCACCACCCCTTCGTCGGTATGCTCACGGGCCAGCACCTCGCCGGCACGGTATACCGCCGCGAGCCGCGCACCGTCCCCCTCCGGGATCACGATCCGCATCGTGGGCCGGCCTTCGCGAGCCCGCTCCCGGAGCGCGGCCTTGATCGCGTCCACGCCATCGGTCTGCATCGTGGTGGCGAAAACCGCTCCGGGATAAATCGGGTTGATCCGCTGGGCAAAGCCGGTGGGGTCGGGCAGCAGGTCGGTCTTGTTGAACACCATGATCACCGGCCGGTCGGTCAGGTCCAACTCGCCCAGCACCTCCTCGACGACGCTCACCTGTTCCTCCCACTCGGGGTGGCTCGCATCGATCACGTGCAGCAGGACGTCGGCTTCGCGAGCCTCCTCGAGCGTGGCCCGGAAGCTGGCGACCAAATGGTGCGGCAGTTTGCGGATGAATCCGACGGTATCGGTCACCCGGCCACGGAGCCCGTCGCCGACCTCCACTTCCCGAGTGAGCGTGTCGAGCGTGGCGAAGAGACGGTCCTCGACGAAGATGTCGTGGTCTCCCGTGAGGGCCCGCAGCACGCTCGATTTGCCGGCGTTGGTGTAGCCTACCAGCGAGGCATGGAGCAGCTTCTGGCGCCCGCCCCGGATGGTTTCCCGGTGCCGCGCCACATCCTGCAGTTTGCCGCGATGGTGCTGGATCTTCTGGCGGATCATCCGGCGGTCGGTTTCCAGCTGGGTTTCTCCGGGGCCCCGCAACCCGATGCCGCCGCGGATGCGGGACAAGTGGGTCCACATCCGGGTCAGCCGGGGCAGCAGGTACTCGAGCTGGGCCAGCTCCACCTGGAGTTTGGCCTCCGCGGTGCGCGCCCGGGTCGAGAAAATGTCCAGAATGACTTCGGCCCGGTCCATGACGCGGATGCCCAGCTCGCGCTCGAGATTGGCGCCCTGCACCGGGGTCAGCTCCTCGTCGAAGACGGCCAGTGTCGCACCGGTCCCCTCCACCAGGGCCTTGAGCTCCTCGACCTTCCCCTCGCCCAGCAGCGTGGCGGCGCTCGGAGCGGCCACCTGCTGGGTCAGCCGTCCCACCACCGCTGCGCCCGCGGTATCCACCAGCCGCCCCAGCTCATCGAGATGCTCCTGTACCTGGGACACCGCGCGGGATCCCTTGCGGGAAACCGCCACCAGGAGAGCCTTTTCGGTGGGCGGCTGGACGTTGATCAATTCTCGGATGTTCGGCCTCGTCGCTCGGGAAACAGTGGCGGCTGCCGGGGAAAGATAATGCCGCCGGGCGCTGAATCCTGACCCTGTTTCCGATTCCTTTTGCCTACCTCCTATTCGCTACTCGCTACTCCCTGGTTTCTTCCACCACGCCATCCGCTCGGCCACCTTCTTCTCGTACCCGAGCGTTCCCGGGGTGTACAGCTCCCGGTCCTCGAGTGACGCCGGGAGATGAGCCTGCTTCACAACGTGGCCGGGGTGGTCGTGGGCATAGAGGTAGTCCGCCCCGTAACCGAGCTGCTTCATCAGCGCGGTCGGCGCGTTTCGCAGGTGGACCGGCACCGGCTCGGCCGGCGTCTCCCGCGCCAGCGCCAGCGCGGCGCCCAGCGCCTTCACCACGCTGTTGGATTTGGGTGCCGTGGCGAGGTAGATCGTCATCTCCGCCAGCGGCAGATAACCCTCGGGCGGACCCAGTTGGCGGAACGCTTCCCGCGCCGCGACGGCCAGCGGGAGCGCCTGCGGATCCGCCAGGCCGATGTCTTCCGCCGCCATCGCGATGGCCCTTCGGAACAGCACCAGCGGGTCTTCCCCGCCTTCGAGCATCCGGGCCATCCAGTAGAGCGCGCCCTGCGGATCGCTGCCCCGGAGCGATTTGTGATAGGCCGAGAGAAGATTGAAGTGCTCCTCACCCGATTGATCGTATTTCGGAATCCGCCGCGCAAACGCCTCGGCCATCACCGCAAGGGTGAGGGCGCCCCCCCGCCCGACCTGCAGCGCCGCCGCTTCCAGCGCGTTGAGCGCCCGTCGCGCGTCGCCGTCCGCCTGGATCGCCAGCCATCTCAGCGCCTCGGCTTCGGCCTCGAGCTCGAGCGCGCCGAGTCCGCGATCTCGGTCCGTGATCGCGGCGCGCACCACCGTTGCGATGTCCGCGGGCGTGAGAGGCTGCAGCACGAATACCTGGCACCGGCTGAGCAGCGCCGCGTTCAGGCTGAAGCTCGGGTTCTCCGTCGTGGCCCCGATCAAGGTGACGGTGCCGCGCTCCACGTGGGGCAGGAAGGCGTCCTGCTGGGCCCGGTTGAAGCGGTGGATCTCGTCGCAGAAGAGAATCGTCCCCTGGCCGAGCCGGCGGCGCTCCTCCGCTTCCTTGATGATCTCGCGAACCCGCTGCACACCCTCGGTGACCGCGCTGAATCCGACGAACGCTCGTCCGGTGTGCCGGGCGATCAGATGGGCGAAAGAGGTCTTGCCGGTGCCGGGAGGCCCCCAGAGGATCGCGCTGCTCAGGTCGCCGCGGCGGAGCGCATCTCCGAGAGCCCGGCCCGGCGCCAGCAGATGCTCCTGCCCCGCAAACTCCGGGATGCTCCGGGGCCGCATCCGCGCCGCGAGCGGCGCCGGGGTCGAGAAGAGCTCGGGCTCGTCCACCGCGCTCTCAGCCTCCGTTGCCGGCCAGGGTGCCGAGGAGGATCAGCGCCGCGGCGCCCCCCAGGAAAGCCAGGGTGGTCCGGATGTGCCGGCCGCGCTGGATCTCGGGTACCAGATTGGAGGCCGCCACGTACAGCGTGACGCCGGCAGCGAGCGCCAGGCCGTATTGCGCCAGCGGCGCCACCGCCTCGGTGAGCAGCGCGCCGACGATGGTGGCGATGCCCAGGACGACGCCGGACCCGACCGCGCGGCGGCGGCCCAGCCCGCTCGCGAGCATGATGCTCGAGACGGTGACTCCCTCGGGAAGCTTGTGGAGCATCACACCGAGGAAGAACGCCACACCGAGGCTCCAGGACACCAGGAATCCGCTCGCGATCGCCACCCCGTCGAAGAAGGCGTGCAGCGTCAAACCCACCAGCGCACTGTACCCCGCCTCCGGCCCGACGGTGTGGGTCTCCACGCCGAAGTGAAAGTGGGGGGTGATTACATGCTGGGCCAGGTGCACCAGCACGTAGCCTAGGAGCACCAGGAGTCCGGCGGAGGCACTGACGGTTCCCGGCGAGGAGAACACGACCGGCAGCACCCCAATGAGCACCAGCGCCAGCATGAATCCCGCCCCGAAGGCGAGGCAGGTCTCGATGAACGCCAGGCTGCGCTTTTCCTGACGCACCACCGCAAGCGCCCCCACGATGTTGCCGGCGGCGGCGCCCAGGGCAAAGATCAACAGGCTCATCGTCATGATTTTACCAGCGCCAGCAGTGATTCCCGGGTGTTGCGGGCCGGATCCTCGAGTACTGTCTCCAGCAGCTTCTCCAGCAACCGCCCCAGCTCCGGACCCGGCGGGACCCCCGCCGCCCGGAGATCGTCGCCGGTCAGCGCCAACTGCCCGCGGGAGGTCGGCTCGCCCCGCGCACGGCTCTGTTCGACCTGTGCCCGCCAGTGGAGTGGGCTGCCCCGGCGCATCTCGGCCACCTGCATCAGGTCATCAGCCGCCTCCCCCACCCGAGCGAGCCAGCGCCGCACCGTCACGGGCTCGGCGGACTCGGGCTCCGCCGGTCCGCGACTGATCGCCCGCGTCCGCATGATTTCGGCATTGGAAGCCTTGAGGCGCGCCAGCACCTCCGGCGCCGCGTGGCAGAGCGCAGCGGTGAGGATGACCGGATCGCGAACCCTGACCGGCTCCACGATCTGCGCCGCATCGTAGAGCTCGGGCAGCCAGTGCCGGGCCGCGCCGACCTCGCGCCATGCGCGCGCCAGTTCGACCGCCGACCGGGCCGATTCGAGCCCCTTGAACCACTCTTCCCGTACCCGCTCGGCCGAGAGACTTTTCAACTCCGGCGCGGCGGCCTTCGCCGCCTCCCAGGTGGCCGGATCGATCGTGAATCCGAACCGCGCCGCGAAACGCAGCATCCGGAGAATCCGGAGATAGTCCTCGGCGAATCGTCGGGTCGGCTCACCTACCGCGCGCACCACTCCGGCCGCCAGGTCATCGGCGCCGCCGAACGGATCGCGCAACTCCTGCCGGAAGGGATGCCAGGCCATTGCGTTGATGGTGAAGTCCCGGCGGGCCAGGTCCTCCTCGATCGATACGCCGTACTCCACCACCGCGTGGCGCCCGTCGGTCCTGACGTCTCTGCGGAAAGTGGTCACCTCGTGGAGCCGCCGCTGCCGATCGAGAACCCCGACGGTCCCGTACTTCACCCCGACGGCCACGGTTCGCGGGAACAGCGCCTGCACCTGCTCCGGCGTCGCCGCGGTGGCGAGATCCACGTCCTGATCGGACTGCCCCAGCTTCCAGTCGCGCACCGCACCGCCGACGCACCAGGTGTCGAAGCCGGCGGCTTCGAGGGTGCGGGCGATTTCCACGACCGGCTCCGGCAGCGGCATCGCGGGGATCGCGGGGTTCACGCCGGCGCCCCGCCATAGCGCACGCCGGCCGACAGACAAAGCACCAGCTCGAGCCGCGACAGCGAGACCGGCCTCGGTCCGGCCGGAACGACGCCGAGCCGGATCAGCTGGCCCCCGCCGCCTTCGAAGGCATACTCCCCGCCGACTTCCCCGTAGGGACAGCGGCTCGCCAGCACGACCGGCTTGCCCGCCTCGAGCCAGCGGCAAATCGCCGGGACTACGCCGGGCGGCACGTTCCCCCGGCCGAACCCCTCGATGATGAGTCCGTCGAATCGGGCGAGCGCGAAGTCCACCAGCGTTCCGTCGTCCCCCAGGATCAACGGCACGACCACGACCCGGGGGCTCAGATCCTTCGCGAGAACGAGCGGGCGGCCCGGATCGCCAGGCCTGGCAAAGCGCGGCGTGCCCGCTTCGACCGAGCCCAGCGGCGGCTCGTGCGGTGAGCCGAAGGCGTCATCGTCGAATGCGTCGAGCTTGGTGACGTGTCTCCCGTCGAAGATCCTGCCGGCAAAGACCACCATCGCGCCGCGGCCCCGGGCCTCGGGGTGCCCCGCGACGGCCACGGCGTCGCGAAGGTTCCTCGGGCCGTCCCAGCCGGGATCGCTCGAGGTCCGCATCGACCCGGTGATCACAATGGGAACTTCCGGCGGCAGCGTGCGCGCCAGGAGATACGCGGTTTCTTCGATGGTATCGGTGCCATGGGTGATCACCAGGCCGGCCGGTGCATCCGGGCCGGTCACAATGGCGCGGGACCGTTCACGCATGGCCCAGAGTTCGGCGGGCCCCCGGTGAACTCCGGGCAGCCGCTCCCAGTCTTCGACCCGAATTGCGTGGGTGGTTCCCAGGTCGCCCGCCATCGCGAGCAGCTCCCGACCGCCAAGGGTCGGGATGTTCCCCCCTGCGGTCGCGTTTCGCTGCATGGCGATAGTACCGCCGGTGGCGAGGAGGTGGATCACTATGGGGAGCGGGGAGCGGGGAGCGGGAAGCCGTGGGCGCGACACGGACCCGCGGATCTCCAACCCAAGGGAGCCCTCCCGCTCCCCGCTCCCCGCTCCCTGCTCACCCGCACAGTACACTTCCCCCGTTCACATTCAGGATCTCCCCCGTCACGTGCCGGGCCAGCGGACTGCAGAGGAAGAGTATCGGCCCGGCGATGTCTTCGGCGGGCGGAATCCGTTTCAGCGGAATCGTAGCCGCGATGCGCTCGCGCCCCCCGCCCGCGTACGGCCCCGCGCTCATCTCGGTATCGACCCACCCCGGCGCGACGCAATTGACGGTGATGTCCGGCGCGTATTCGATCGCGAGCGACTTGGTCAGCGAGATCAGCGCCCCCTTGGTGGCGGCGTAGTCGGCATGGAACGCCTCACCCCGTTGTCCGGCCGTGCTCGCCACCAGCACCACCCGGCCGCCCTTGCCCATCAGGCCGAGCGCCGCCCGGGTGGTGAGAAAAACGGCATCGAGGTTCTGAGCCATCGTAGAGCGCCACCGTGCGTCGCTCAACTTGCCGAGTGGCGTTTCTTCCGCCGGCCAGATCCCGGCGTTGGCCACGAAGCAATCGAGCCCGCCCAGCGCGGCGTTGCACTCGCGGAAGACCTTCTCGACTACCCGCGGATCGGCCAGATCGCCACCCGAGAAGAACGCCTTGCGGCCCAGGCCGCGAATCTCCTTGGCCACCGCCTCGGCGTCCGCAATCCTGGTGTGATAGGTGATCCCGACATCGGCGCCGGCCCGGGCGAACAGCCGGGCCGCCGCACGGCCGATGCCCCGCGACCCACCGGTGATCAGCGCGCGCTGTCCCGCCAAGGAAATCATTTCCCGAGTTCCTCCTCGACTGTTTCCACGATGAGATGCTCCAGCGCCAGCTGCAGCTCCTGGATCCGGCTGGTGTCGTCCGACGGAACCACGATGGCGATGTCCGCGAGATCCCGAAGCGGTCCGCCGTCTCGGCCCAGGAACGCAACCACCGGCACCCGCAGGGCCCGCGCAGCGCGCGCCGCGGCCAGCAGATTCCCGCTGGCCCCGCTGGTGCTGTGCAGGATCAGCAGGTCGCCGGCCCGGCAGAGGGCCTCCACTTGGCGGGCGAAGATCTGCTCGAACCCCAGGTCGTTGCCCGCGGCGGTGAGCAGCGAGGTATCGGTCGTGAGCGCCACCGCCCTGAAGGGTCGCCTCGCCCGCCGGAACCGGACTACGTACTCGGTGGCCAGGTGCTGCGCGTCGGCCGCGCTGCCGCCGTTCCCCGCAAAGAAGAGGGTGCCGCCACCCGAGAGCACCGCGACGTAGCGCGCGGCCAGCGCGGCGACGTCCGGCGCGAGGACGGCGGTGGCCTCCGCCGCCCGGGCCAGCGACAGGAGCCCGGCACGGATACGCTCGCCGCCGCTCATTCCACCGGCCCGAGAAGCTGCTTCAGTCTGTCCATGATTCCGGTCTTGATGGGAAGCGGAGGAACCGGCTCAACTGCCGCATTCGCCAGGATGGCGCCGGGATTCTTCACGGCCAGCAGGTCGGCCTGGAAGGCGCCGCCCGCCTCGCAGAGGAAACGATAGCCCGCACCGATGGTGCGCCCATCACCGTGATTGTCCGCGGCGATGATGTCGGCAAGGCCGTGGGCCAGTATCTCGCGGGCCCGCTGTCCCCGGCCCCGGCCGGAGAGCAGCGTGGTCGCGTCAACCTGCATCAACGCCCCGATGGCCTTCCAATGTGACACCGCCTGCGGCGTGGATGCCCGATACCGCTCCGGATGAGCCAGGACCGGAACCAGCCCCGTCTGCACGATCTGATAGAGCGCATTGGCGACCGCGGGGATGGCGGCTCCGCTGGTGAACTCGACCAGGATGTGCCGGCTGCCTCCGAGGGTGAGCCCCGGATGCTCGCGGATATCACCGGGAATGGGCCGGTCCAGCATCAGCTCGACGCCCCGGTAGAGTGCAACGCCCTCCGGCGCCACCGCCGATAGCGCCGCGAAGGCCTCGTCGTGCGACTGAGGCAGGCCGAGGGGGATCCGGCCGACTGCGTGATGCGGGGTGAGACAGACCCCGGTCACGCCGGCTTCCTTCATCGCCTTGAGCACCCGCACCGACTGCTCGATTGTCTTGGAGCCGTCGTCCACCCCCGGCAATAGATGGCAGTGGAGATCGATCATCGAACCCCCGCCCCGAGCGCGGCAAGCGCTTCCGCGAACCCACCCAGCCCCTCCGGGTTGCTGGCGGCGCGTGCCTTGAGCGCCAGCGTCACCAGCGCGTCGGCCGCCAGCAGGTCGAGCGCCACGGCGCGGTCACCCGGGCGGGCCAGCGTGGCGGCAAGCGCCTCGCGGGCCGCCGACGCCAGCACGGCGGCTCGGTCCGGGTGCTCCGGCTGCCGCACGAGATAAGCCTCGGCCCGAGCCCGGAGCGCCGCGGGTGCCCCCGCGCTCTCCTCCCGGAACCAGCGCACTGCCTCGGTCACGCGGAGGACAGCCATTCTTCGATCAGGCGGGGGGCCGCCTCACGGGCCGCGGGCAGTCGGGCCCGATCGCCCGCGCTGCCGGAAGCAAAGGCCGGGCGGCCTCCGCCCTTGCCGCCGCTCACCGCCGCGATCCGATTCACCAGGTCGCCGGCCTTGAGGCCGCGCTGGACCAGGTCATCGGTGAGCGCCACGTGAATCGCACCGCTACCCGCCGTGCCGAACAGCACGAGCACGGAGTTCTTCTTCCCGGCTCGGAACTTGTCGGCCACCCGCCCCACCTCGTCGCGATCCTCGGCGGTGGTTTCCGTCAGCGTCACCGCCATCCCGCGCACCGCGAGCTCCTGCCCCGGCGCGTCTCCGCCGCCCCGCTCCACCATCTCCCGGATCCGGCCCTCCAGCTTCTCCCGGTCCGCCAGCAACTGCTCGATGCGCCGGGTGAGGTGCTCCGGCTGGGTCTTGAGCAGATCCCCGGCCTGGCGCAGACGGGATTCGATCTCGTCCAGCGCCGCGTACGCTCCGGGGCCGGTTACCGCCTCAATACGGCGCACCCCCGCGGCAATGCCCCCCTGGGAGGTGAACCGGAAGAGACCGAGCGCGCCGGTGCTGCCGACGTGGGTGCCGCCGCAGAGCTCGATGGAATCGCCCATCTGCACCACTCGGACCACGTCGCCGTACTTGTCCGCGAAGAACGCCATGGCCCCCTGCGCGAGCGCGTCGGGATAGGCCATCTCCCGGGTGCTCACGGGGTGATTGGCCCAGATCGCTTCGTTGACGTCGCGCTCGATCAACTCCAGGGTCGCGGGCTCGATCGGCCCGTGATGGGAGAAGTCGAAGCGAAGCCGCTCGTCATCCACCAGCGAGCCCTGCTGGCGGACATGGGCGCCCAGGTGGCGCCGCAGCGCCTCGTGCACCAGATGGGTCGCGCTGTGATTCCGCTCGATGTTGCGTCGGCGGTGTCCCTCCACCTGTGCCACCAGCGAGGTGGGCTCGAAGCCCGGGCCGAAATCTCCGCCGACGACCACGCCGCGCTCGTCCTTGCGCACGGCATCGATCCGGAGCGTCCAGCCCTCTCCGGTAACGGCGCCGGTGTCGCTGATTTGCCCGCCGGACTCGGCGTAGAATGGATTCTGGTGCAGAACAAGTTCCACCCGATCGCCGTCCTGGCGGAAGGCCAGCGGCTCGGTCTCGGCGACCGTGCTGTCGTAGCCGACGAATTTCTGGCGGCCGCGGCGCAGGATGTTCCACTTGGGCTTCTTGCTGCGCGTCACCGGTTTTTCGCCTTCTCGAACGGTTCCCGTCGCCCGCCCCCCCAATGGGAGCCTCCCGGCCCGCGACCGCTTCCGTTGTTCCTCCAGCGCTCGCGCGAATCCGGGGAGATCCACGCCGACCCCCCGCTCCGCGGCGATCAGCTCGGTCAGGTCCACCGGGAAACCGTAGGTGTCGTAGAGTTTGAAGGTCTCCTCGCCGGACATTTCCTTGGCGCCCGTCGCAAAGAGCTCCTCGAGACGGGCGAGCCCGCCTTCGATCGTGGCGAGGAACCGAACCTCTTCCGCTTCGGTCCACTTCCGGATGTCCGCGCGGCTGGCGGTCAGCTCCGGGTAGACACCCCCCATCAGGCGCACCACCGTATCGGTGAGGAGTGCCAGCGTCGGCTCCCGGCGGCCGAGCAGCCAGGCGTGGCGCACCGCGCGGCGAAGGATGCGGCGAACCACATACCCGCGGCCTTCGTTACTTGGGAACACCCCGTCGGCCAGGAGGAAGGCCACGGCCCGGGCGTGATCGGCGAGAACCCGGTACGAGGCACCGGTGCCGCTCAAGGAGCGCGAGTAGGGCGCGCCGACCAGCTCGCCGACCTGGTCCAGCAACGGCAGGAAGAGGTCAGTGTGGAAATTATCGTCCTGGCCCTGCATTACCGCGGTGATCCGCTCCAGCCCGGCGCCGGTATCCACCGAGGGCTTGGGAAGCGGTGTCAGGGTGCCATCAGCGGCGCGGTCGAACTGCATGAAGACCAGGTTCCAGATTTCCAGGAACCGTCCCGACTCCGCCATCTCCTCGAACTCCGCCTGGGAATACACCACGGACAGTGCGCCAGGAGTCCACTCGAGATCGACGTAGATCTCCGAGCACGGCCCGCAAGGACCGGTATCTCCCATCTGCCAGAAGTTGTCCTTCTCGGAGAGCCCGTACACCGACGTGGCGGGAAGGCCGGTCAGCTCGGTCCAGAGCCGGCGGGACTCGTCGTCGCTGTGGAGGACGGTGGCGCGGAGGCGGTCCGGGGGGATCCCGAGAAACTCCTTCGCGGTGATGAACTCCCACGCGTAGGCGATCGCCTCGCGCTTGAAGTAGTCCCCGAAGGAAAAATTGCCCAGCATTTCGAAGAAAGTCTGATGCCGCCGGGTGAGACCCACCTGCTCCAGATCGTTGTGCTTGCCCCCGGCACGCACACATTTCTGGCAGCTCACCGCGCGGGAGTACGAGCGCGGTTCCTGGCCGAGGAAGGTGCGCTTGAATTGCACCATGCCGGCGTTTACGAAGAGGAGGGTTGGATCGTCCTTGGGTTCGAGTCCCGACGACGGCACCGCGTGGTGCCCCCGGGCCTGGAAGAACTCGAGGAAGAGGCGGCGAATGCGACTGGATTCCATGGGGGGGAATATAGCGACCGCCCCCTAAGTCGTTCCTGCCTACTGCTTACCGGTCACCGGCATCGGGCATCGGTCACCGCAATAGCTCCCCGACCAGCCGGGTAACCGTCTGCCCGGCGAAGCCCCGCCGGGCCAGAAATGCCAGCAGCCGCCGGCGCTGCACCGGCCGGGGAAGGCCGCGAAGCTGCGTCAGACGCCGCCGAGCTACCGCGTCGGCCTGGGGCGCCTCGCTGCCGTCCGGGCCGAACGCCTCCGCCAGTACCTGGTCGACGACGCTGCGCTCGACCCCCAGCACCGCCAGGTCCCGCCGGAGCCGAAGCGGACCCCGTCCCCGTGCCGCGCGAGTCTGTACGTAGTGCAGCGTGAAACGGGCATCGTCCAGCAACCCCATCCGCTCCGCCCGCATTCGCGCCGCTTCCGCCGCGGCCGGCGGGTGCCCCTTGAGCACCAGGCGGCGGGCCAAGTCTCTGGCCGCGAAGGGGC
>JAYUAL010000200.1:0-11138 GCA_043741355.1 Gemmatimonadales bacterium
AGCAGCTCTTCATAAATGCCGGCGCCCAGGGAGATCATGAGCTGGGTCGGGAGCGCGAAGCTTTCCAGCCCCTGTTGCGGGGAACCCGGCTGCGCCACCAGCATGAGCCGGCCGTTGAGCAGCAGGGAGGTGAGCGCGCTGGTCACCCCGCCCAGCAGCATGGCATAGAGCAGGGATTCGAGAAACATGCCGGCGAAGAAGCGCGCGACAATCGGCCCCCTGAGACGCCGGTCCCGGATCACCAGCCACGCTCCGGCCCCCAGTAGCAGCACGCTGAAGGCGGTGACCCCATAGCGGCCCCCCAGCGCCGTGAACAGGCTCTTGAGCAGCACGTCGGCCCCGTTGCGCACCTGGCCCAGCTCGGTGCCCGAGAGGGCAAAGGCGAGCACCTCATACAGAAGCAGGAGCGGGAGGGCGAAGAGCAGGCTGTGCCGGGGAGCGCGCGAGGCGCGCCAGTAGGACGAGCCCATTGCCGAGGCAGGCATCCTGAAAAGTAAGCGGAGCGGTCAGCAGTGAGCGGTACGGCCCTTGCCCGCTCCCTGCTCCCCGCTCCCCGCTTACTTTCTGACGTGCCCTCCACCTCCCTCGCCTACCGCACCCTGATCCGGCTCGGCTCGGCGCTCGCGCCGATCGTGGCGCGAGTCCGACCCAAGGTGGCGCTGGGCATCCACGCCCGGGTCGGCGTGTTGAACCGGCTCCGCGCGTGGAGCACCTCGCACCGTGACCCCGGCCGGCCCCTCCTCTGGATGCACGCCGCTTCCGTCGGAGAGGGCCTCCAGGCCGAGGTGGTGCTCAGGGCGCTCCGGCGCGCCCATCCGGAATGGCAGATCGCGTATACCCACTTCAGCCCCTCCGCGGAGGCGCTGGCGCACCAGATCGACGCCGATGTGGCCGACTATCTCCCCTTCGACCGTCGCAGCGACGTGGATGCCGCGCTCGACGCGCTCAGGCCCGCGGCCGTGGTCTTCTGCAAACTGGATCTCTGGCCGGAGCTCGCGACGCGAGCGGCCGCGCGCGGCTTGGGTGTTGGCATCATCGCCGCTACGGTAAGTCCGGTCTCCGCCCGGTCTCGCCGGCTGGCCAGCCGGTTGCTGCATCCGGGCTACCACGCGGTGAGTCTCGCCGGCGCCGTCTCGGACCTGGATGCCGCCCGGCTCGAGAAGCTCGGCGTACCCCCCGCAAGGATCGAGATTACCGGCGACCCGCGCTTCGACAGCGCGCTCGAGCGCGCCCGCCAAATCCGGCCCGGCGACCCGTTGGTTGCCTTGGGACGCGGCGCGCCCACGCTGGTCGCGGGATCCACCTGGAGTGAGGATGAAAGGCTGCTGCTGCCCGCGTTCGCGGCCGTTCGCGCCGCGCGGCCCGACGTGCGCTTGATCCTGGTTCCCCACGAGCCGACTCCGGACCACCTGGCCCGGCTCGAGGCGGCGGCAGCGCAGCATGGCCTCGGAGCGCCGCGGCGCCTGAGCGCCTCTGCCGAGCCCGCGCCATTGATGGTGGTAGATCGGATCGGCGGGCTGGCCACGCTCTACGCGGCCGGGCAGATCGCCTACGTCGGTGGCGGGTTCGGAAAGTCGGGACTCCATTCGGTGCTGGAGCCGGCGGCGTGCGCTCGCCCGGTGCTGTTCGGGCCGGCCTGGCAGGCGAGCCGCGAAGCCGGCCTCCTGCTGGCCCGGCGCGCCGCGGTGGTGGTATCGGCCGAGTTTTGCGACTGGCTCGATCTGGACGCGATGAGCACTCAGGCCGGCGCGAGCCCGCTGGCCTCCATATGGCTGGCCCTGCTGCGCAACCCCGATCACGCCCTGGCCGCGGGACGCCGAGCCCTGGAATGCGTTGAGGCCGGTGTCGGGGCCGCAGCCCGGAACGCCGGCCTCATCGAGCGCCTGATGAAAGCAGGCTCCGCTACCGCCCGATGACGATGCCCTCGTACGTCACAGTTCGGGGAACGATCAGCCCCAGCGTGAGTCCGGTGATGACCACATCGAACCACCGGCTCCGGGTCTTGATCTTCAGATTCGCCACCTGCTCCGCCCCGACGAGCTGGGTGGCAAGGCCCTTCTTGAGGCTTGCCTGCGAGATCGTGATGAGGCCGAACAACCCGTGCACCGTGTGTCCGCTCATCGTGAACGGCTTACCGGGCGGCAGATCGCCCGGCGCGGCCGCCATGGTGACCGGCACGCCCAGCGTCGTGGCGTCGAAAACCTGGGTGCACGCGGCGGCGGCCAGGAGAAGGAGCGGTGGGAGAGCGCGGAACCGCGCCCTCACGTGCCCACCTTGAAGCCCAGACCCAGGCTCAGCACCGAGGGCGTTCTCTTGTTCCCCGCGCTGACCCGGTCGTACATCACCCGAACCGCGAGGCCGGAGAGGAAGCCGAAGTCCACGCCTCCGCTGATGCCGAATTTGGCTCGGTTGTCGGTCGTCGTCGAAGCGGTGCCGCCGTTCGAAAGGGTCGTCCGGGTTACGTCCACTCGAGGAGCCAGCCAGGGCTTGATCGAGAACACCGGATTGGGGATCGTGAGGGCGAGGCCCAACGACACCGGTACGTGCCAGGTCTTGGCCGCGAAGGCAGCGCCCTCGATGCTGGTGCCGCCCTGCTTATCGTAGGCGGCGCCGGCCTGCAGCGTCACCGATACCGGAATCAGCGGGCCGCCGAAGATCTTGAGGTTGCCGGTCACGCCCGCCGAGTTCACCGACGGCCCCGGCCCCTTGGGATTCCAGGTGGCCACGGTACCGGTGATGCCCAGCGGCCCCAGCCCGATCGCGCCGGTGGCGCCCACCGCGATTCCCTTCCCCGCATCGGCGTTCGGGAAACCGGCGTCGGCGGCGATACCGATGCCGGTTCCGACGCCGGCGTTGCGTACCGGAAGAAACCGGACCTGCGCGGCGAGGCCGCCGGTGCTGCCGGCGGCCCCGAGCGCGACGAGTGCGATCAGGCAGGTGCGAAATGTCATAGGTGGCCCCTTAGCGGGCGATCGAAAAGCCGATCGAGAAATTCTCGATGTCGCCAATACCGATGCCCAGGCGGATCTCGAAGCGGCGGTTGATCCGGAGGTCGGCGCCGAGCCCCAGCGCTACCAGGACGTCGCTCCTGCCGCTGCCGAAATTCGGCAGGATTACCGGCTCGGCGTAGGGCACCAGGCTCACCTTGGAGCCCTGAAACGTCACCCGGCGACCCAGCGAGATGCCGATCGGGATGAGCAGCCGCGAACCGCCGCTCACCAGGTTGGCGCCTACCCCGGTAATCAGTGCGCCGTCGAGCGGGAAGTCCTCGGTCTGGTCGATGACCCGGTAGCGGGCGTCGACGCCCAGCAGAACCACCGCATTGCCACCCTTCCCCTGATCCAGAATCCCACCCCGCAGCGCGAAGTCCCACTTGGCGGCCTTACCGCCGCTGAATCCGTAGAAGCCCTCGAACGCGATGTTGCCGGCATCTGAAACATTGGCGCCGATCTCGTAGCGGTCGAAGACCCGGTACGGGGCGTGGAAGACCGGGGTGCCGGTGGACTGGGCGGCGAGCGGAGCGGCCCCGAGAAGCAGGAGCACGGCAGTGAGCAGATTACGGCGCATTCGGATCTCCCTGAACATGTTCGGCGACGACGCGGACGGTGTTGGAGACGACCTGGAGGAAGCCCCCCTGCACATGAAAATTGCTGGTGGCACCCCCGCTGCGCACCGAAAGCGTCCCGGTTCCGAGAATGGTCATGAACGGGGCGTGCCGGGGAAGAATACCCACCTTCCCATCGTACGCGGGAGCCACGACGCTATCCGCCTCGCCGTCGAAGACGGCGCGCTCGGGGCTGATCACCAGAACCCGCATCATGACGCCGCCAGGTCCTTGGCCCGCGCGATCACGTCCTCGATGCCGCCCTGCATGTAGAAGGCCTGTTCTGGCAGGTGGTCAAACTCGCCTGCGAGCACCCGCTCGAAGCTCGTGATGGTATCCTCGAGCTTGACGTACTTGCCCTCGAAACCGGTGAACTGCGATGCCACGAAGAACGGCTGCGAGAGGAAACGCTGCAACCGCCGCGCTCGGCCCACGATCAGCTTGTCTTCTTCCGACAGCTCGTCCATGCCCAGAATCGCGATGATGTCCTGGAGCGCCTTGTAGCGTTGCAGGGTGCGCTGGAGACCCACCGCCACGTTGTAATGCCGCTCGCCTACGTAGTTGGCATCCAGGATGCGGCTGGTGCTGTCGAGCGGATCCACCGCCGGGTAGATCCCCAGCTCCGAGATCGCCCTCGAGAGCACCACGGTGGCGTCGAGGTGCGCGAACGCCGTAGCCGGCGCCGGGTCGGTGAGGTCGTCGGCGGGCACATAGATCGCCTGCACCGAGGTGATCGATCCTTTCTTGGTCGAGGTGATCCGCTCCTGCAGATCGCCCATCTCGGTGCCAAGAGTCGGCTGGTATCCGACCGCGCTGGGCATCCGGCCCAGCAGCGCCGAGACCTCGGAGCCGGCCTGGGTGAACCGGAAGATGTTGTCGATGAAAAGCAGGACGTCCTGCCCTTCGATGTCGCGGAAGTACTCGGCCACGGTGAGCCCGGTCAGGCCCACCCGGAGACGCGCCCCGGGCGGCTCGTTCATCTGGCCGTAGATCAGCGCGGTCGACTTGATGACGCCGCTCTCCGACATTTCGAGGTAGAGGTCGTTGCCCTCGCGGGTTCGCTCGCCCACGCCGCAGAAGACCGACTTGCCGCCGTGGCCCTTCTGGACGTTGTTGATCAGCTCCATGATGACGACGGTCTTGCCGACGCCGGCGCCGCCGAAGAGGCCGATCTTGCCGCCCTTCACGAACGGGGCGATGAGGTCGATGACCTTGATGCCGGTCTCGAAGATCGAGGTTTTGGGCTCGAGGTCGACGAACTTCGGGGTCTCCCGGTGGATCGGCCAGCGCTCGTTGTCGGCGGGAATGGCCGGCCCGCCGTCCACCGGCTCACCCAGCACGTTGAGGATCCGGCCCAGCGGCGCGTTGCCCACCGGCACCGTGATCGGCCCCCCGGTGTCGATCGCCTGCATCCCTCGCTTCACGCCGTCGGTGGAGCTCATGGCCACCGCGCGCACCTGGTTCTGGCCGATGTGCTGCTGCACCTCGGCTACCAGGCGCACCTTGAGCGGCCCGCTCGAGTCTTCCACCAAAAGGGCGGAGTAGATCTCCGGGAGGTGGTCGGGGGCGAATTCGACGTCGAGCACCGGTCCGATGATCTGGACGATGGAGCCGACGTTCTTTTCAGTCGCGGTTGCGGTTGCCATGTTGCGTTTCCTTGGGTCCGTTAATTGCCGAGTCGGCCGGACAGTGATGTCGGTGGGGACAGTGAGGACCGTCCGCACCGTCCGTCCGCCCTCACCGTCATCCTTGCAGCGCCGCCGCCCCGCCCACGATCTCGCTGATCTCCTGCGTAATCGCCGCCTGACGCTGGCGGTTGTAGGTCCGAGTCAGGTATTCGATGATCTCCCCGGCGTTGTCCGTCGCGTTCTTCATCGCGGTCCGCCGGGCGCCCTGCTCCCCGGCCACCGTCTCCACCAGCCCGCGATACACCATGTTGCGGACGTAGAGCGGCAGCAGCTGCTCCAGGATGGCACCGGGATCGGGCTTCAGGATGTAGTCCGGACGCCGGCCCTGCCCCGCCGGGGCTTCCACCGGGAGCACCCGCACGGTGGTCGGAGGCGTCGCGAGCGCGCTCACGAACCTGGCGTACACCAGGTCCACGCTGGCCAGCTCACCCGCCTCGTAGGCCTTGATGAGCGGCTCCACCACGCTGGCCGCGTGGTCCGCGGTCGGCTTGTCGCCGATGTCCTGGCGATCGGCGGCGAGCGGCCGCTTGAGATACTTGAAGAAGCCGGCGCCCTTTTTTCCGATGGCGTAGAGCTCCACCGTGTAGCCCGATTGCTCGAGCTGCTCGATCTGGCGGCGGGCTTCCTTGATCAGATTGGCGTTGAAGGCGCCGGCCAGGCCGCGATTGGACGTGATCATGATGACGGCCGCCCGGGTCGGCCCGCCCTTGGCGGGCGGCGGGGGGCGCCGGAGCAGCGGGAACTGCGCTTGCAACTCCGGCGTCACCAGGCCCGCGATCACTTCCCTGAGCGCCTCGGCGTAGGGACGCGCCGCCACCACCCGGTCCTGGGCGCGCTTGAGCTTGCTGGTGGCCACCAGCTCCATTGTCCTGGTGATCTTCCGGGTATTCTGGACCGACTTGATCCGGCCCCGGAGCTTTCCGCCCTTGCCCGCCATTTACGCGGCCCGGAACATCGGCTTGTAGGCCTGGATCGCGGCCTTCAGCTGGGCCGAGATATCGTCGTCCAGGACCTTCTTGGTCTTGATCCCGCTCAGCACCTCGCCAGGGGCGCTCTCGAGGTAGTCGAGGAAGCCCTTTTCCCACTGGCGAATGTGCTTGAGATCGACGTCGTCCAGGTATCCGTTGGTCACCGCGTAGATGATCGCGACTTGGCGCTCGACCGGCACCGGCTGGTACTGCGGCTGCTTGAGGATCTCGACCAGCCGTGCGCCCCGGGCCAGCTGTTTCTGGGTGGCGGCGTCGAGATCGGACCCGAACTGGGCGAAGGCCTCCAGCTCGCGGTACTGGGCCAGCGAGAGCCGGAGCGGACCGGCCACCTGCTTCATCGCCTTGATCTGGGCGTTGCCGCCCACCCGGCTCACGCTGATGCCGGCGTCCACCGCGGGCCGCACGTTCGAGTAGAACAAGTCGGTGGTCAGGAAGATCTGGCCGTCGGTGATCGAGATCACGTTGGTCGGGATGTAGGCCGAGACGTCGCCGGCCTGGGTCTCGATGATCGGCAGCGCGGTCAGGGAGCCGCCCGGCTTCTTGATCCGCGGGTCGAACTTGGTCACCGCCGGATCCTCGGAAATCTTTGCCGCGCGCTCCAGCAGGCGGCTGTGGAGGTAGAACACGTCGCCAGGATACGCCTCACGGCCCGGCGGGCGCCGAAGCACCAGGGACATCTGCCGGTACGCCGCCGCCTGCTTGGTCAGGTCGTCGAACACGCAGAGCGTGGGCTGGCCCTCGACGTACATGAAGTGCTCGGCAATGGCGCAGCCGGTGTACGGGGCGATGAACTGCAGCGGGGCCGGCTCCGAGGCGGACGCGACCACCACGACCGTGAAGTCCATCGCGCCGGCTTCCTTGAGCCGCTCCACCACCGTCGCCACGGTCGAGCGCTTCTGCCCGATGGCGACGTACACGCACTTCACGCCGGTGCCCTTCTGATTGATGATCGTGTCAATCGCGATGGCGGTCTTGCCGGTGCCCCGGTCGCCGATAATGAGCTCGCGCTGGCCTCGGCCGATCGGGATCATGGCATCGATCGCCTTGATGCCGGTCTGCAGCGGCTCCTTCACCGGCTGCCGCACGATGATGCCCGGCGCGATCATTTCCACCGGACGGGAACCCACCGACTGGATCGGGCCGCGGCCGTCCACCGGCTGCCCCAGCGCGTTCACCACCCGCCCCAGCATCCCCGGCCCGGTCGGCACCTCGAGCAGGCGGCCGGTGCAGCGCACCTCGTCGCCCTCCTTGAGCTTGAGGTAATCGCCCATGATCGCGGCGCCCACATTGTCCTGTTCCAGGTTCAGCACCAGCCCGTTGATGATCTCGCCGGTTTCCGACGAGGTGAACTCCAGCATCTCGCCCGCCAAGGCGGACTTGAGGCCGTAGATCCGCGCCACCCCGTCACGCACTTCGAGGGTGGTCCCGACGTCGGCCGTATCGGCCTGCGACAGGTTGGCCGCCTCGATTTCCTTGAGGAGGATGCCCTTGATTTCGCCCGGGCGGAGGATCGAATCGGTCGCCATGGTCTCGGTCTCGAATCGGGTAAGACAGGGCCGCCATCTAGCTTGTGAAAAATATCACAAGAACACAATTCGGGCAATGGGGTCGTCAACCCCTGCTTCGGCCGCTCTCCCTGAGAAACCGCCGTATTACCTCTCCGTCGGAGAGACCGAGCGCCTCGGCTCCCCCGGTTCCGGTGATACGGCGCGCCATCGCGCGCAGGTGGCTCGGCGTGGAGAGCCCCAGCAGCGTAGCCACCTGGACCAGCGTGTAGGCGGGATTCCGGTGCAGGGCCCGCGCCGCGAGCACCGTCAGAAGATCGGCCACCCGTTTGAGGTTGGGCGCGCCCCCGGCGCCGAACTGGCGGGACAGGTGCTCGCGCGAAACCCCGAGCGCCCGGGCCATCTGGGCCGTCCGCGGGGGCCGCCCCGCGGAAGCGACCAGCAGATCCCAGGCGCGGCGTTGCAATGGCTCGGTCAGGCGCAGGAGGCGGGGTGCATCCGCCAGCGCGGCACGGCGCCGGACCGACACCGACTGCCGCATCACCAGGTCCCCCACCACCGCATCATCCACACCCTCCATTGCCACGGCGGCTACCTCCAATCGATGCCACGCCAGCAACAGCTCGGCGTCGTCGGAGCGGAACACCCCGTACGCGACCACCGGAATACCCGGATAGCGGGCTCGGAGGTTCCCGAAGTCCATCTCCCGGACCGTGCGGGTACCCAGCACCAGCGCCTCGAGGAGCCGTTGGTTGAGCGCGGACTCCAGCCCGCTCACCGACCGGCACGCGAGGACCGGCCCGCTTCCCCGCGGCATCGACCGGCGTAGCGCGCCGAGCGCGGCCCGGCTGTCGAGCAGCGCGGCGATCGAAGGCATGGAGTTACTGCGGTGCGATCGGCCGGGGGACGGGGTGCGGGCGGCCGGACCCGGCCGCGACGAGAGTGCGGGCCATGTCTCCGCCCCGGCGCAGGACGCCGCGGGCGTTCTCGTAGCTGAGCGACTGGAGCGCCTCCTCCATGGTGCACCAGCGGCAGGCTGTGATGCCTTCGGCCTCCTGCGGAACCGGCTCTCCGGCCGCCGACTCGAAGAGGAAGAAATGGCAGAACTTGTGAATGAACCGGCCCCGGAAACGGAAGTGCCAGTCGATCAGGCGGATGGGGCCGTGGAGCCTGAGATCGGTGAGGCCGGTCTCCTCCGCGGTTTCCCGGAGCGCGGCGTCGGCCGGAGACTCTCCGTCCTCCAGATGCCCCTTGGGAAAGCCCCAGTTGTCGTACGAGTCCCGGATCAGGAGGAATCGCACCACGGCTTCGTCCCGCCGGAAGACGATGCCGCCGGCGGACACCTCGCGCTCCGGCCTCCGCTTACCCACGATCGTACCACCGGTCACAGGTCACTGGTCACCGGTCACGCTAAAACACCGAGAACCGGAAGTACCGCCGCGGATTCGCTTGTATGTCCGCGATCAGCTGTCGAAGCTGTTGCACCGTGCGGGTGGCCTCGTGGTAGAGCGCCGAATCGCTGGCCAGGAGCGAGAGGGTGCCCCGACCGCTCTGTATTTTGGTGAGCAGGGAGTCGCTGGTCTCGAGCACCCGGACCAGACTTCCCCGATGCTCCTTCACGTCGTTCACGATCGCCTGCATGTCGGCGGTCATTTGCCGGATGGCGAGAGTGGTCTGCTGCGTGGAACTGAAGAGATTCTGGAGCTCGCCCTTCATCGTGGCGGAGTCCACCCGGCCCAGTATGGTGTTGAAGCTGCGCGAAGCGGTATCCAGTGAGCCCGAGGTGCGCGTCAGATTGGTCGCCATTCGCCCCAGATTGTCGCTTTGGGACGTGGCGAGCTGGGTGAGTTTCACCACCGTGGCCCGAAGATCCTTGAGGCTGGCCCGCACGTCGGCCACGGCGTTCGAGTCCAGCGCTCCCTCGATCCGGTTGGTGATGACACCGATGTCACCCGCGATCCGGCTGGCCTGCTGGGTGATCTCGCCGATGTCCGGCAGCGTGGCACCGGGCCAGATCTCCCCGCCCACCGCCGCGGCTTCGCCCAACTGGGGTCCGACGCTCTGATCGGTACTGGTCTCGTCCAGGGAGAGGATATTGACCCGCCACTCGCCGAACAGGGTGGCCGGCGCGGCGATCGCGGCGGGCCGCGCGGGCAGCTTCTGGTCCGGCTTGAGCCGGAAATCCACCTCGACCCAATCGTCCGCCGCCACCCGGATGGTCGCGACTCGGCCGATCTTTACTCCGCGCAACGTGACGCTCGCTCCGGGGCCCAGACCGCCCACCGAGCGGAACCGCGCGGTGCGCACGTCGTCCCCGCGCCCGATGCGGAGCTGCCCGAGGAAGATGGCCCCGATGAGTATGACCCCCAGCGCGACCAGCGCGGTGAGGCCTACCGCGAATTCGTTGGAGCGCTTCACGCGGGTCCTCCCGTGCCGGGTCGTGCGTCGATGAACTCGCGCACCAGCGGGTCGGCCGTCTCGCGAATCTCCCGCACCGTACCGACCTGACGGATCCGGCCCTCGTGGAGAAACGCGATGCGGTCGGCCACAGCGAAGGCGCTCCCGAGATCGTGGGTCACCACCACGCTGGTGGCCCCAAGCTCCCGGCGAGCGCGGATCATGAGGTTGTCCATGGCCATTGTGGTGACCGGGTCGAGTCCGGTGGTCGGCTCGTCGTAGAGAATGTAGCGAGGCCGGAGCGCGATCGCCCGCGCGATTCCCACCCGTTTCCGCATGCCGCCGGAGAGCTCGGCGGGATACCGGTCAGCCACGTCGGGCAGCTCGACCAGAGCCAGGCTCTCGGCCACGCGCTCGGCGACGACCCGAGTGGACAACCCCTGCCGGCGGAGGCCCAGCGAGAGGTTTTCTCGCACGCTGAGGGAATCGAACAGCGCGGCGAACTGGAAGACGTAACCGATGGTCCGGCGCAGCTCCATGAGCTCATCGTAGCCGAGGTCGCCGACGATCTGTCCGTCCACTTCGACATGGCCCTGGTCCGGTTCCAGCAGCCCGACGATGTGCTTGAGCGCCACGCTCTTCCCGGTGCCCGAGAAGCCCATCAGCACCGTGGTCTCGCCCTCGGGAATGGTGAGGGACAGCTGGTCCAGGACGACCTTCGCGCCGAAGCGTTTGCTGACGCCGTGGAATTCAATCATTGGGAAGACGCCAAGACGCAAGGCGGTTCCCGGTGCGTCCTTGCGTCCTTGCGTCTGACGAGGAGCCTCATAGTAAAACGAGCGCCCAAAACGCATCGAGCACCAGGATCGCCTGGCAGCCGAGCACGACGGCCCGGGTGGTGGCCAGGCCGACGCCTTCCGCCCCGCCCCGCGCCCCGAGCCCGGCAAAGCAGCCC
>JAYUAL010000201.1:0-11129 GCA_043741355.1 Gemmatimonadales bacterium
CGGTCCGCCCAGCGGGTTCTGGGCCGGGCCCATTTCGCGATGGCGGCAACCACCTCGTCGGGGGCCGCCGCATAGCCGCGATGGACCCGGAGCGCGCCGCGGCGGGTCAGGCTGACGAGGACTCGCCGATTGGCGTGGAGGATCACCGGAACCGCCTCGGGCAGGCCAAGGGCCCGCAGCCGGGCTGCGAGGATTGGTTCGATCACGCGCGCCGGATCCGACCGTAGCGCGCCAGGTCCGAAGGCTTGAACTGCTGGACGGCGCGGTCCCAGCGCATGTGGAGCACCGAGATGGACTGGTCGTCGATGGTGACGACGTTGAACGCCGATGGGCCGCCGCCCCGGGTGCGCAGGGTCAGAGTGCCCGAGGTGCTGACCACCACGGTGCCGTCGATCTGCCCGGAGCTTTCCTGGTGATCGTGGCCGCAGAGCACCAGCTCGGCACCGCTAGCCACGATCTGCTGCTGCGCCCGGCGCCAGTGGGCCAGACCCATTCGCCGGGAAAAGGCCCCAGGAAGCACGTTGTGGTGCAGCACCATGATCCGGACCGCGTCTTTGGGGGCGGTGTCGAAATACCGGGCCACCCGGTGCACCTCGGACCGGGGAAGGTGACCCTTCACTGCCATGTCGTTGGGGTTCCAGGTCAGCGACCCCAAGGCCACGCCGTAGCTGGTGAGCGCCCCGGCCATCGCCACCCCGGAAATCTCGAGCCGGGGCGCGAGATCCTCTCCAAAATACTGACGGTACTTGGTGTACAGGCGGCGGGGCCCGAAAACGCCGAACGGGCTGGCCCACCATTGCACGTCGTGATTGCCCGGGATCACCAGGGTCGGCGCCAGCCGGCCCACCCGATCGCGGAAGTGGCGCGACATCTGGAGCTCCCCGTGCCGGGCTCGCTGGGAGTGATCGCCCGAGATCACAATAGCGCCGGGTTTCATTCCGGGAAGCATGGCTTCGCACGCTTCCACCTGCGCCAGATCCACATCCCGGCCAAAGTGCATGTCGGACAGGTGGACCACGACGACAGGCGTCACCAGACGACCCGCACCCGGTAAGTCAGCGTCGCCTCGCTCTTCGCCGGAACCCTGATCCGGAACCGGGTCCTGGTGCTGGAGAGCTTTTCCGCCGGCAGCGAGCTCGCGAGCACCGCCCACTCCCCGTAGCGCTCCTCGATGACCTCCACCGTGACCGCGGTGTCCTTGGCGCTGGTGATCGTCACCTTGAAGTCGGCGGTGGCGATGGTGCGGGTCGAGTCACGTCGGGTGGCGTAGGTGGTCTGTATTCGCTTGGCGGTGAGGTCGAAAGCCGAGCCGGCGGAGAGCCGTACGTCGCGCCCGGGGGCCGTGTGCCCCGCCGACGATTCGCCGATCAGCTGGAGCCGCCCGGCGTCATCGCCCTGGTAGAGACGATAGGTGCCCATGGGCAGCGGAAGGTCGCCGAACAGAGTCTTGGCGGTGCGCTTCAGGGTGTACCACACTTCCACCGGGACCACGCTCTCATCGTTGCCGAACTGGGGCAACATGCCGTAATAGGGAATCTGGCCCCGCACCACGTAGGAGCGGTCCCACGGTGCCGCGGCGGGCTCGAAAAGAGAAACCCCGGTGGTGACGCCGGGCTCGAGCGAAATCCGCCCGGGAATCGTGTAGAGGCGGGCCTCCCCGATCTGCTGCTCTTCGGCGGGACCTTGCGCGACTTCGTCCGAGACGGCTTTGGCGCTCATCTCCCGCATCAGCAGCTGATTCTGGGGCCGTCCCGCCCTGCCCACCGAGCCGGCCAGGAGCTGGACTTCCGCATCGCTCGCCCGGAGACTGCCCGAGACGATGGAGGCCAGTCCGCTGATCCGGGCGCCGCTCTTCCCCAGCACCACGGTATAGCTGGCATTCCAGGCGGCGCCCTGGGTGAAGTAGCCGATCCTCAAGGCCGGCTGGGCATTCGGGGAGCGGATCGCCAGGGCGAGGGTCGGATCGGTGAGCACCAGCTCGGCGGGATAAAGCGGCAGCCCGGGTCGCTGGAAGGTGACCCGCCCGTCGGCAAGGCGGAACCGCTCCGGATTCACGCCCAGCACCAGTGCGCTGACCGTGTCGGCGAGGCCGTTATTCATCCGCCCGGTCAGGAATTTGAGCGTGGTGCCGACGGCGCGCCGCATCGTGTTGACCTCGTCCACCGATTCGTCGTAACTGCTTCCCACGATCGCCACGCCGGAGTCGAGCGCGAACACCGATTGGGGATCGAGGAGTCCCAGCGAGAACCGGTGATTGCTGGTGCCGGCGGTGAGGGTTGCGGGCAGGGTGCGCCGGACCAGCACCCGGCCATCGTTGTAGATGGTGAGTCCGGTTTGGGCGGTGAGCGGCGCTGGCGGCGTGGCCACGAGCAACAGGCCCAGGGAGCCCACCAGGGGAAGAACGTGAAACCGGGACATTACGATCTCCTCGAGCGCCGGGGCGCTCAGTTGGTGGGGAGGCGAAGCCGGTAGGTGAGCACCGTCTCGCCACGCGCGGGCACAACCACTCGGAAGCGGACCACATCGGCACCGAGCCGTTCAGCGGGGACGCTGCTGTCCAACCGGTTGGTAAAGGTCACCTTGTAGGTGCGGAGATAGGCGACATTGCGAATGTTGACGCCGCCGTCGGCGCGCTGCACCGAATCCTGGGCCACCTGGGCGTCACCGTCCTCACGCCGAGCCACGAGGTCCAGGGAGTACCCGGCAAGGAGGTCGAGATCTTCGCCGGCTGAGGTGTGGGTCATCGAGGCTCGCCTATCAGGATCCGGCGGCCGCCCGGCGACTCGGTGTACAGCCGCGCGACGCCGGCCGGCAGGGACAGCGAACCGAAGGGTGAGCCCCTGCTTCATGGTGCTTCTCCAGGTGGGCGGCGCATGAGGTCCATCGCGACCTGCGTGGCGATCTTCCTGGTCAGGAAGTAGGTCGCCACCACGATGCCGGCCAGCCAGACCCGGGTGGAGGGCCGGAGCGGAATTCGGAGCCACGCGTACCATACCACCAGCAGGCACGCCAGGAGGGAGATGTATCGCGCCCGCGAACTTGCACGCCGCCGGAGCCGCTCCAGGCAATCGGCGCAGAGGTCGCCCCAGGTGAGACCGGGCACCCGGGTAAGGCATTCGGCGCAGGGAACCGGCGGCTCAACCGAGGCGAGCGGCGACCGCATCTCCGAATTCCCGGGTGGTCGCGGTGCCGCCCAGGTCGCGGGTGCGGATGCCCGCGTCCCGGATCGTGGCGGTAATGGCGCGGCGGAGCCGGGCGGCGGCGGCGGTCTCGCCCAGGTGATCGAGCATCATGGCGCCGGCCAGCATTTGCGCCGACGGATTGGCCACGCCCTTCCCGGCGATGTCGGGTGCGCTGCCGTGCACCGCCTCGAAGATGGCCGCCGAGACGCCGATGTTGCCGCCCGCCGTGAGGCCGAGTCCGCCCACCAGCCCGGCGATCTCGTCGCTCAGGATGTCGCCGAACAGATTGGTGGTGACGATTACATCGAACTGCTCCGGCTTGAGCACCAGCTGCATGGCGCAGTTGTCCACGATCATGTCGTTCGAGGCGATCCGGCCGGCATACTCCTCTGCGATGGCCCGGCCCACCTCGAGAAAAAGCCCGCTCGCCATCTTGAGAATGTTGGCCTTGTGCACAATCGCCACCTTCCTGCGGCCGTGGCGCACGGCGTACTCGAAGGCATAGCGGATTACCCGCTCGCAAGCGTACCGGGTGACAATGGCCTGCGACACGCCCACGGCGTGGTGGTCATCGCCCACCTTGATGAAGTGTTCGACGCCGGAGTAGAGCCCCTCGACGTTTTCCCGGACCATGACGATGTCGATCCCTTCGTAGCGCCCGGGAAACACCGTCACCGCCGGACGCACGTTGGCGAAGAGATCGAATTCCTTGCGGAGCGCCACGTTCACCGAGCGGAAACCGCCACCCACCGGGGTCGTGAGGGGCCCCTTGAGCGCCACCCGCAGGCGGCGGATGCTCTCGGTGGCGGCATCCGGCAGCGGATCGAGCCCGGCGCTGACCGCCGCCATCCCCGCCTGCTGCACGTCCCATGAGAAAACGACACCGGTCGCTTCGAGGGCCCGGACCGTCTGTTCGGTGATTTCCGGCCCGATCCCGTCGCCGGGTATCAGGGTCACGGCGTACATCATGGCGATGGCGGCGGAGGGGCGTCAGTGGCGAGGATAGTCGACAGCGCCACCCGAAGGGCCTGATCGGCGCTCTCACCGATGCCCTTGGCCATGGTGCGCCAGACCACCCGGCCGAGCCGGCCATCGGCGAGCACCGCGGAGAGTTGAACGGTGATGCTGTCGGAGGGACCCGGCGTGAGATAGAGGGCGGCCGGAATCAGGGCGAAGCGGGCCCCGCCCGAGAGCGCCACGAGCTGCCGGAGATAGGCCCGGAGCGGGTCCGGTACGTTTGTGAGCGCGGGAGACCGCATCACCGACTGGCCCATCTTGTCCGGGCTCGGCATCACGCCCACCGCACGCTCGGCGGTGCGCCGGAGCGCGGGCGGAAGAATCCATTGTACCTCGGGCGCGCGCTCCAGCAGGACGTCGCCCAGCAACGAGTCGGCCCAGCGCATGGTGCGGGTTCTCGCCTCGAGTCCGGTGGCACCGGGAAGTCGCGGGTCCGACACCACCATGGTCAGCGGAAGCACGGCCACCAGCTGCCCGGCGAGCCCGTCGGTGGCGAGCGCCACGATTGGCTCGGGAGTCTTGGACTGCTTCGGCTGCTGCGCACAGGCCGGCGCCGCGGCGAGGGCCAGCAGAATGAGGCTTCGGAGTGGGAGAGGCATGTAGGCCAAAGCTAACCGGCCCTTGGGGCTTCGGGCTATTCCAGCGAGAGGCCGCCATCCACGACGAGAACCTGTCCGGTGATGTGGCGGGCCTCCTCTGAGCAGAGAAAGGAGATCACCCGCGCTACGTCCTCGGGCTCGGCGATGCGACCCAGCACCGAACTCTTGCGGGCCTTGTCGATCACCTCGGGCGGGAGCAGGCTCAAGCGCTCGGTCCGGATGAAGCCGGGCGCCACGGCGTTGACGTTCACGTTGCTGGGGCCGAGCTCTACCGCGACCGCGCGGGTCAGGCCCTCGAGGCCGGCCTTGCTGGCCGCGTAGCTTGCCACGCCGAAGCCGGGGTGGCCGGCCAGGTGGGAGCTCACGTTGACGATCTTCCCGGATCGCTGGGCCCGAAACACCGGAGCCACGGCGCTGGTGCAGTTGAAGGCGCCGGTCAGGTTGGTGTCGATCACCTCCGACCACTCGGCCGGATCCAGCCGCCAATGCGCGCCGTCGTTGGCCATCCCGGCGTTGTTGACCAGGAAATGGATGGTCTCGAACTTCGCCTTGACCGCGGCCACGAAGCGCTCCACCTGGGCCCGGTCGCGTACGTCGCAGCAATCGGCGAAGACGCCGACACCCATCGAGGAAATCGCGGTTTCGGTGAGGAGGGCGGTTTCGCGGACGTCGCGGCCGGGAAGATCGACGAAGCAGAAGGCCACCGAGCAGCCCAGCCGCCCGAACTCGAGCGCTACGCTCCGGCCCAGTCCGGTGGCACCCCCGGTGACCATCGCCACCTTGCCCCGGAAGCCCGCGGAGACCTCCATCTCGGGCTGGGGCTTTTCGAGCACGGCCCCCGACTGGGAGGGGCGCGCCGCGCGGCGCCACGAGGGTGGATCGAGTCCGGGAGGCGTCATGAACAGGCGAAGGTACGGACCGGCTCCGGGGGCCGCAAGCCGTCAGGGCTTGGAACAACCCGCTGCCGAGCCGTACATTACGCCGATGAACCGAATCCTCTGGGGCCTGGTGAGTCTGGTGGGGGCAGCGGCCTGGGGGATGATCGCCCTGAACCGGGGCGAAACCATCAGCGCCGCGTGGCTGGTGCTCGCCGCGGTCGGCACCTATCTCGTCGCTTTCCGCTTCTACAGCCGGTTCCTCGCCACCCGGGTCTTTGGGCTCGACGCGCGAGCCACGCCCGCCGAGCGGCTCAACAACGGGAGGGATTACTGCCCCACCACCAGGTGGGTGCTCTTCGGGCACCACTTCGCCGCCATCGCCGGCGCGGGCCCCCTGGTCGGACCGGTGCTCGCGGCCCAGTTCGGTTGGCTCCCCAGCACGATCTGGATCGTCTTCGGGGTGGTACTGGGCGGAGCGGTGCAGGACTTCGTGATCCTCTTCGGCTCCATGCGCCGGGACGGCAAGTCGCTCGGCCAGATGGCCAAGGACGAGATCGGCCCGGTCACCGGCCTCTTCGCGATGATCGCCATCCTGGCGATCATGATCATCCTGCTGGCGGTGCTGGCCCTGGTCGTGACCAACGCGCTCAAGGACAGTCCCTGGGGAATTTTTTCGATCCTGTGCACTATCCCCATTGCCCTGGGGATGGGCGTCTGGATGCGGATCATCCGGCCCGGCAAGACCATCGAGGCCACGGTCGCGGGCGTCATCCTGCTGGGCGTAGCGCTGGTGGGCGGACGGTATGTGGCGCTGTCGCCGACGCTGGCCCCGATGTTTACCCATGGCGGCCTGACCATCGCCTGGGGGCTCATGATTTACGGCTTCATCGCCAGCGTGCTGCCGGTGTGGCTGCTGCTGGCGCCGCGCGACTACCTCTCGACCTTCATGAAGATCGGGACCATCGTGCTGCTGGCGGTGGGCATCCTGATCGTGATGCCGCCGCTCCAGATGCCGGCCCTCACCCGGTTCATCGACGGCACCGGGCCGGTCTTTGCCGGCAAGCTGTTCCCCTTCGCCTTCATCACCATCGCCTGCGGGGCCATCAGCGGATTCCATGCCCTGGTCTCGAGCGGCACCACCCCCAAGATGATCCGCCGCGAAGCCGATGCCCGGCTCATCGGATATGGGGGGATGCTCACCGAATCGTTCGTCGCCATCATGGCGCTCTGCGCGGCCGCGGCGCTCGACCCGGGCATTTATTTCTCGATCAACGCGCCGCTCGCCGCCCTGGGCGGGACGGTGCAGAGCGCCGCCGATCAGATTCGCCAGTGGGGTTTTACCGTGACGCCGGAGCAGCTCACCGCGCTGGCGGCGTCGGTGGGTGAGGTTTCCCTGCTGGGCCGGGTGGGTGGAGCGCCTTCCCTCGCGGTAGGGATGGCCCACATCTTCAGCGGCGCGTTCGGCGCGCATCTGATGGGCCTCTGGTACCACTTCGCCATCATGTTCGAGGCGCTGTTCATCCTGACCACGCTGGATGCGGGTACCCGCGTGGGCCGCTTCATGCTCCAGGAATTCATGGCCCACATCTGGGCGCCCCTGGGCCGCACCTCATGGTATCCCAGCAACCTGCTCGCGTCGGGCCTGGTCACCATGGCGTGGGGCTACTTCCTGGTGCAGGGGGTGCTCGATCCGCTGGGCGGCATCAACTCCCTCTGGCCGCTCTTCGGCATCAGCAATCAGCTCCTGGCCGCCGTGGCGCTCTGCGTCGGCACCACCCTGATCATCAAGGCCGGCAAGAAGCGTTACGCCTGGGTGACGCTGCTGCCTCTCGCGTGGCTGCTGACGGTGACCCTGACGGCGGGATGGCAGAAGATCTTCGCGGCGGATCCCCGGCTCGGGTTCCTGGCGCATGCGCGGGCCACCGCTGGACGGTTGGCGGCGGGCACCCTGGATCCCGCCATCGGAGCGCGGCTGATCTGGAACGACCAGCTCGACGCCGCGCTGGCGGGAATCTTCATGGTCATTGTTGTGGCGCTGGTGATTGCCTCGGTACGGGAGTGGCTGGCCGTGGTGCGCGGACGAAAGCCCGCGGTGCTGAAGGAAACGCCGTTCGTGGAGAGTGCGTATGCTGGATGACGGGAAGACCGGAGGACGGGAGGACGGGAAGTGGGGACGGATTGTGTCCGGCTTCAAGCGGATGGTGGGCATGCCGGACTATCCAGGCTACCTCCAGCACATGTCGGATCGCCACCCCGGATGCGCCGTGCTCTCGGAAAGGGAATTCTTCGAGGCGCAGGTCAACGCCCGCTACGGCAACGGCGCATCACGCTGCTGCTGAGCACGCCTAAAACGCCAGCTCCACAATTCCCGAGATAGTGCGGAAATGCGGATACTGGAACCAGTCGATCCGTTGCACGAAGGGGTCGGCGGTGTTCCCCACCTCCGGATCGTATCCAGAAAACCCGCTGAGCGTGAAGAGGTTGCGGCCCACCAGCCCCACCCGGACGCGCTCCACCCTGCCCAGCCGGAACTCGTAGGTCACCGCCAGCTCCCGGACCTTGAGATAGGTTCCCGATTCCACGAAAAACGCGTTGCCGTTGAGCCCGTTGTAGAAAGCCTGGAAGTATGCGATGCTCTTCCTTTCCACTGCCGGCTTGCCGCGCTGGTCGAAGTTCGGATCCCGCTGATCGAAGAAGGGCCATTGCCGGGTGGCGTTGTAGACGTCGCCCCCCTGGCTCCAATCGAGAAGCCCTGACACCCCGAAGCGTTTGTAATGAAGGGCGGACTGCAGCCCGACCACGAAATCGGGCGTTGAATTCCCGATCGGGACAAGCTCGCCGGGCGGACAGGAGACGGTCGCGGGACACCCGCTCCGCTCGTACAAGATGGGGCGCTCCGGCGCCGCACAAGGCCCCCCCCCGTCTCGATACCGATAGTCCTCCCCACAGCGAAATGACGCCTTGGGCACCACGTAGCCCTCCTCGTTCACTACGAAGCCTGCCGGATCGTAAGCCTGCCCGGGGCCGGACAGTGCCTTCTTGTCGGGGTCGTCGTACAGCTCGGTGATGGTGCGTACGTAGCGGAAGCCGTACATGACGCCGAGCGCCTTGCCGGCGCCGGTGAAAAACGTCGCCGGTTGCTGCCCGAAGGCCGAGAGCCGCTCCGGGAGCGAGTATTCGGTAATCTGCTGCCGGATCCGATCACCGGTGAGGGTGAGATTCCAGGATATTTCGGGCCGCCGGAGCACCGCGTATCCGAGGCTGAGCTCGTGACTGGTGGACCGCAGCGTACCGGCATTCAGTGTCGTCTCGATGTATCCGACCGTCGTCGGAATGAAGCCGGTGCTGACGACGTCCCGGGTGGTCTTTCGGGAATAGGCATAGTCCAGAGTGAACCGCCCTCCGCGCGTGGCCAGGCTCGCGCCCACTTCCAGCTCCCCGGTGCGCGAGGCGCGGAGCGGTTCGATGCTGGTGCCGAGGGGCACGAACCCGAAGGAGAACTCCGGCCTCTGACCGGCGCTGCCGTACGCCAGGTGGAGCCGAAGCTCGTCGAGCGATCGAATTCGCAGGTCTTGATTGGCCTCCCAGGCCCCCCCGATGCGGTAGTACCACTGGGTTCGGGTGGCCGGCGAAAGGAGCGACATCTGGTCGCGCCTGGCGGCGGCATCGAGGACGTAGCGGTCCTTGAAGATGAACCCCGTCACAGCGTAGGCCGATTTGACGTTCTCTTCGATGTGACTGGAGCTCCCGCTGGTGGAATCGTCCCGGGTCAGGCGCTGGTACGCGTAGCCGATTCGCGTGGTGTTTCTCACGCCGCTCCCGGCCCGCGTGACTACGATCGCCCCGTCGGTATTGCGGGAGCCGCCGGTGAAGAACTTTCGCTGCCCGAATCCCGACACCGGCATTCCCGAGTTGGACAGGTAGCCATCCGGCAGCGAAAAGGTCGAGTCGTTGTTTCTCCGTTCGGCGTGGTGACTCCCCTCGATCGCGAGCCAGCGCAACGGTCGCCACCGCAGCGCCGCCCCGCCCATCAGGCGCTTTGCCGCGGCGGTATTCCTCTGATTTGCCAGGGCGTAGAGCGGGTTCGACGCGTTGCTGATCCGGTCGGGGATCGCCGCGCGGTAGGGACTCCCGTCGGGATTGGGTGCCAGGAGGTCCACATGCGGCTCGAGGAATCGGGCCGCGAAGAACGGGCTGCCGGCGCCTTCGAACGCCAGCGATGCGTCGGACCAGCCGTAGAGTCCGCTCAGCGCGATCTCCACCGGCCCCAATCGCTGGTCGACATTGACCCGCAGATTCCGGCGCCGAAAGCCCGACAGCCCGAATACGGTGCCTTCATTGCGGGAATTGTCGAACGACGCGGCGAAGTTGGTTCCGCCCTTGCGCCCGGCAACCGAGAGGTGATTGGTGAGGAAGAGCCCCGCGCCATAGAGCTGGGACTGGTGGTCGTGATAGCCGGGATATGGGTTGTCCGCGACGCGGTCCGCCTTGAGAATGCGGCCGCCGGTCGCGTTTCGGGCAAAGTCCACCTGTCCCCCGGAGCCGGCAATGACCTCAAACGGATGGGCGCCCGATTCGCCGAGCCGAGCGGTCATGAACGACGGCCCCGCCTCGCTGCGCAGACGGACCTGGATCTTCCCTTCGGGACCCTCGTTTCCGCGCCGGGTATACACCAGGACCACACCGGCGGCGCCGTCGGAGCCGTAAATGGCGCTGGCGGAAGGTCCCCTGAGGACCTCGATCCGCTCCACGTCGTCCGCCGCGATATCCGCCAAGGTGCCGCGGCTGATGACGCCGTCGATGACGATGAGAGGATCCTGTGAGCCGCCGAACGACACCGCCCCGCGCAACCTGAGGCGAAGTTCGGAGCCGGGCTGGCCGGATGGCTCCATGATCCGAACACCGGCCATCCGCCCGCGCAGGCCGCCCAACACCGATGTCGCGATCACATCACCGAGCTGCTTCGCGGAGAGCGTTCCAGTGGCGATGGGAAACGAGCCGCGCGGGGTAGTATCGGGAGCGGCGGCGGGACCGGTGGCCGTTGCCTGGGCGCTGCCCTGCCCCGGTCCCAACAACCCCAGGAAGAGAAGGGCCGCCGTAGCATGAATCATTCGCCGCACGTGACCCTCCCCGAGTCAGGAGCCGGCATGCTCACACCCGCCGCCCCGCCGCCAGCCACACCGGCATGAGCAGCGCCAGTGCGGCGGCCGAGGCCAGCAGCGCCGCCGGACCTCCCATCGAAGTATACAGCCACCCGAACAGCAGTCCCGCCGGCAGCGCCGCCACGCCGGCCAGACCCTGATAGTTGCCGAAGCCGCGTCCGGTCCGATCCGGCGCTAGCCTGGCCACCGCGACCCGCTCCGCCGGCTCGACCAACCCCGCCACCAGCCCGTGGCCCAGGAACACCGCCAGCGCGCCAATCTCGCCGATGGCGGCGGACAGCGCGGCGATCG
>JAYUAL010000202.1:0-11061 GCA_043741355.1 Gemmatimonadales bacterium
CTGATCGATGGCCACAAGGTGGTGGGCAGCGCCCAGTTACGTCAGGGCGAGGCGTTCCTCCAGCATGGCTCCCTGCTCCTCGACGATGACCAAGGCCTGGTCAGGGATCTCGCAGGATTTTCGGAAAACGGGGCGGCTGAAGCGCCCTTGTCGCGGCTGGTCGGTCGGACGGTCAGCTTCGGCGAGGCCGCCGCCGCAATCGCCGCAGTCGCCCGGGCGACGCTGCCCGACCTTGAAGAATCCGGGCAGCTCCCCGATGCGGTCCACGCCGGTGTCTCCCGGCACGCCGAGCGATACCGCTCCGCCGATTGGACCTGGGAGCGTTGAGAGCAGGATTACCTTTCGAAAGCCAACCATGCTGACGCGCCCCTGGGTGCCGGTGACCGGTCGCCGCCTGCTCGTCCCCGCCCTGCTCCTGGGGCTCGGATCGTCCGCAGCGGCTCGCCAGCGTCCCGCGGACCACGGCTCGATCGTCATCCTGATGGGCGGGGAGCCAACCACCCCGGTGCCCACGCTGCTGGGCTTGAAAGCCGACGACGACGTTTCCGATCTGCTGTTCCTCCGCCTGGCGCGCCCCGGGCCTGGCAAGAGCGTGGCCGACGAGCGCGGCTATGAGCCGCAACTGGCGCGGAGCTGGTCCCGCCGCGATTCCCTCACCTTGGTCTTCGAGCTCGATCCTCGGGCCCGGTGGCACGACGGCATGCCGGTCACCGCAAAGGACGTGGTCTGGAGCTTCGACCGGATCCGGGACTCCACCGTCGATCCCGATCGATCGCTCCTGCTGCGCCACGTGGCGACCGTCACCGCGGAGAACGACCACCGCGTGGTGCTCCGCTTCCGCCGGGCCTACCCGGAGCAATTCTACGACGCCACGTATCAGGTGCAGCCGCTGCCCACGCACCTGGTGGACACCATTCCGCCCGACCGATTCGCCCGATCCGCCTTCGTCCAGCACCCGGTCGGGAACGGACCCTATCGCTGGGCCCGCCGCGAGCCCGGGCGCCAGCTCGAGCTGACCGCCGATCCGGCATTCTTCCTGGGCACGCCAAAACTCGATCGGGTGGTGATTCTCTTTGCGCGGGACCCCGACGCCCGCATGAACCTGCTGCTCGACGGTACCGTCGACGCCTACGAGGGCATCTCACCGGTCTCGGGACCGCCCCGCCTGGCGAGGAATCCGGCCTACCGGATCGCGACGCAGCCTTCGTTCGACCTGGTGTACCTGCTGTTCAATGAGCGCGCCTACGGAGACCGGAGCCGCCCCCATCCGATCCTGTCCGATCCCGCGGTGCGGCGGGCGTTGGCCATGGGGCTCGACCGCGCCCCGTTGCTCCGGAGCACCTACGGGCCCTACACCCGCGTGGCCGACGCACCGGTCACCGGCGGGCACTGGACCAGTCCCCTGGTGCCTCGCGGTATCAGCTACGACCCCTCGGGAGCCCGGGCGTTGCTGGAGCGCCGCGGCTGGATCGACCACGACGGCGACGGGATACGCGATAAGGGCGGCGTGCCGCTGAGCCTGCGCCTCAACCTCTACTCCAGCAGCGCCACCCGGGCCATCATGGCCCCGCAGGTTCAGGAGCAGTTCCGCCCGCTCGGGGTGCGGATCGAGATCGTTCGCCTCGAGAGAGCCGTCTGGGCCGCCCGGCGCGGCAACGGCGAATTCGACATCGATTTTGCCGCGGCGGGCATGGACCCGAGCCCCAACGGCATCGTGCAGAGCTGGAGTTGCGCCGGCCGGGGCGGCTCCAACGTCGGGCAGTACTGCGACCCCACGGTCGACAGTCTGCTGGAACGCGCCATCACCTCGACCCGGGATATCGAGTCCAACTGGCGGGCCGCGTACGCCGCGTTGCAGCGTGACGTACCGGCCATCTTCCTTGCGTCGCCGACCACGCTCTTCGCGGTGCACACCCGCTACCGGAACGTGACGATCCGCCCCGAGTCATTCTACAGCACGATCTGGCGCTGGTCGGTGGATCCCGCCCGGCGAATCGCGCGCGACGGCCCGGGCGCCCCCGCCAGGTGAGCCGCTGGCTTCTCCGCCGGTTGCTGCAGGCCGCGCTCACCTTCGCGGCTGCCGTCGTCCTCCTCTTTTTTCTGATGCGCATCGCCCCCGGCGATCCCCTCTCCCGGCTGGCCGGCGATCGCCCCATCTCCGAGCGTGAGCTCGAGTTTCTCCGCCGGCGATTCGGGCTCAATCAGCCCCTGGGCGCCCAGTTCCGCGCCTTCCTGGGCGGGGTGGCCCAGGGTGACCTGGGCGTCTCGATCGAGCACTTTCCCGAAAAAGTTACCTCGCTCCTGGCCTCACGAATCCCGCCGACGCTGCTGCTTGGCGGCACCGTCCTGTTGCTCAACTTCACGCTGGGCATCTGGCTCGGCGTGCGCCAGGCGGTACGACGCGGCTCGCGATTCGACCGGTGGCTCACCCGCGTTGCGCTGGCCGGATACGCCACGCCGAGCTTCTGGCTCGGGCTGGTGCTGGTCGCGTTCGTGAGCCTTCGCTGGCGGCTCCTGCCCGCCGCGCAGATGACCGATCCGCTCCTTCCCCTCGAGGCCGGCGCGGGAGCCAAGGCGCTGGACGTGCTCCGGCACCTGATCCTCCCGGCCCTTACCCTGTCGCTTACCAGCATCGCGATCATGATGCGGCATCAGCGCGCCGCCATGCTGAGGGTGTTCCGGCTCGACTTCGTGAGCGCGGCACGGGCCCGCGGATTGTCGGAGCGGCGGGTGCTCTGGCGGCACGCCTGGCGCAACACCCTGGGACCGATGATCACGCTGCTGGGCCTCTGGCTTCCGATCCTGGTTTCCGGCTCGATCTTCGTCGAGGCAATCTTCAACTGGCCGGGGCTGGGCTCGCTGGCCAACGACGCCATCGCCGCGCGCGACTATCCGGTGCTTCTCGGCACCGCGATGCTGGTGTCCGGGGCGGTGGTGCTGGCGGGACTGCTGGCGGACATCGGCTACACCATCGCCGATCCCCGGGTACGCCAGGAATGATCGGCTCCCTTGCCGACCTGCTCCAGCGCGCTTGGGCCCATCCGTCCGGCCGATGGGGCGCCCTGATGCTCCTGATTCTGGCGCTGACCGGGGCGGTGGCGCCGGCGTTCCTCGTAGACCCGGCCGTGATGCCGGACGTGGTGGCCGGCGCCACCCCGCCTACCGCCGCGCATCCCTTCGGAACCGACCATCTCAACCGCGACGTCCTGTCCCGCGTGGTAAGCGGGGCACGAGTGTCGCTGACCGTGGCGGCACTCGCGGTGCTCCTTGCCATGACGGTGGGCACCGCGGTCGGTCTGGCGGCAGGCTTCTTCGGCGGCTGGATAGACTCCCTGCTGATGCGCGTGGTGGACGCGGCCCTGGCGATCCCCCGCCTCTTCGTGCTGCTCCTCCTGCTCGTCGTCTGGGAGCGGATTCCGCTTTACGCGCTGGTGCTCGTGCTGGGAACCACGGGCTGGTTCGCCACCAGCCGGCTGGTGCGCGGCGAGGTGCTCCGGCTCAAGCAGGAGCCCTTCGTCACCGCCGCCCTGGCGCTCGGCTCCAATCCCTGGAGGACGATCACCCGCCACCTCCTTCCCAACGCGGCCGGGCCGGTACTGGTGGCCGCGACCCTCGGCGTGGGTGATGTCATTCTCCTCGAGGCGGGGCTTTCTTTCCTCGGCCTGGGCATCCAGCCGCCTATCTCCTCCTGGGGAGGGATGGTGCTCGATGCCCGCCCCATTTTGCAGAGCGCGCCCTGGACCGCGATCTTTCCGGGGGCCGCGATCGTCGTCACCGTCCTCGCGGTCAACCTGCTGGGGGATGCCTTGAGCGCAGCCCTGGATCCGCGTAGCGCATGAGCAACCTGCTCGAAGTCTCCCACCTCCGGGTCGAGTTCCCGACGCCGTCGGGGCGTCTTTCCGTGCCGGTAGACGGGGTGAGCCTGACCGTGGCGCGGGGAGAGACCCTGGCGCTGGTCGGCGAATCGGGCAGCGGCAAGAGCCTGACCGCGCTCGCCCTGCTCCGGCTGGTGCCCCCGCCCGGCCGGATCGATCCGGCGAGCCGGATCCTCCTCGACGGTGAGGACCTGCTCGATCTCGACGCCGCCCGGCTCCGCGCGGTCCGGGGAGGACGCATCGGCATCGTCTTCCAGGACGCGACCACCAGCCTGAACCCGACGCTGACGATAGGTAGCCAGCTCAGTGAAACCATCCGGGCCCACCGCAAGGCCACCCGCGCCGAAGCGCGGGAGCGCGCGGTGGCGCTGCTGGAAGAGGTCGGCGTTCCGGAGCCCGCCGTCCGGTACGGCGCCTACCCTCACGAGCTGTCGGGCGGGCTCCGGCAGCGCGCGCTGATCGCCATCGCGCTGGCCGGAGAGCCGGACCTCCTGATCGCCGACGAGCCGACCACCGCGCTCGACGTCACAATTCAAGCCCAGATCCTCGAGCTGCTGGACCGGCTTCGGGTCTCGCGGGGGATGGCCGTGCTGCTCATCGCCCACGACCTCGGGCTGGTCGCTGGCCGCGCCGACCGCGTGGCCGTGATGTACGCCGGACAGATCGTCGAAGAGGCGGCCACAGCCCGGTTGTTCCGCTCCCCGGCCCATCCCTACACCCGCGCCCTCTTTCGCTCGATTCCCCGCATCGATACGCCGGTGGAGCGGCTCTCGCCCATCGCGGGCGGGGTGCCCGCGCCCGATGCGTGGCCCGCCGCCTGCCGGTTTCATCCCCGATGCGACGAGGTGCTGGCCCGCTGCAGCGTCGAGACGCCCCCGGTGGTGCCGCTCGCTCCCGGAGAGGAAGTGCGCTGCTGGCTCGCCGTCCGGGAAAAGCGATGACCGCCCCGCTGCTCGAGGTGCGCGATCTGGTCACCCGGTATGAAACCGGCGGGTTTCTACGCGGGCCCACGCGTCGGGTCTACGCGGTCAACGGCGTGAGCTTCGACCTGGCCCCGGCGGAGACGCTGGGGCTGGTTGGAGAGTCCGGTTCCGGGAAGTCCACCGTGGGCCGCACCATCCTGCGGCTCACCCCCGCCACCGCAGGCAGCGTGCGGTTCGGAGGAACCGACGTGCTCGCCTCGAAGGGGGCGGCCCTCCGCGCGCTGCGCTGCCGGATGCAAATCGTCTTCCAGGATCCTTACAGCTCGCTCGACCCCCGGATGAGCCTGGGCCGCGCCGTCGCGGAAGGCATCGAAATCCACCGGCTGTTCCCACCCGATGAAATCGAGGCCCGGGTGGCGCGGCTGTTCGAGGAGGTCGGGCTCGATCCCTCGTACATGGCCCGCTACCCGCACGAGTGCAGCGGGGGACAGCGGCAGCGCATCGGCATCGCGCGCGCGCTCGCGGTGAATCCCGAGTTCCTGATCTGCGACGAGCCGGTGTCCGCGCTCGATGTGTCGGTGCAGGCGCAGGTGCTGAACCTGCTCGCCGACCTGCAGCGGGCCCGCGGGCTCGCCTTCCTGTTCATCGCGCACGACCTCGCCGTGGTGCGGCAGCTGGCCCACCGTATCGCAGTGATGTATTTCGGCCGGGTGGTCGAGCTGGCCCCCGCCGAAACGGTGATCCACCATCCCCGTCATCCCTACACCCGGGCACTGCTCTCCGCGGTGCCGGTGCCCGACCCGGCCCGGCAGCGGGCCCGGATCGTGCTCTCCGGAGAACCGCCCAAGCCGAGCGCTCCGCCCTCGGGGTGTCCGTTTTATTCGCGATGCTTCCACCCTCTGAAGAATCAACGCTGTGTCGACGAGCTGCCCCAACTCCGTCGCGTGGAAGAGTCGATGGTAGCGTGTCACTACGCCGAGCACACCAGTTTCCCGGCTCCCGGCTCTTCCCAGCCCTAACCCCAGCCCAAATGCCCACCGACCTCTGGCTGATCGACGCATTCACCGACGCCGCTTTTGCCGGCAATCCCGCCGGCGTCTGCTTCCTCACGAAGCCGAGGCCCGAGGAGTGGATGCAGTCAGTGGCGCGCGAAATGAACCAGGCCGAGACGGCGTTTCTGGTCCCTCGGAAGGACGGATACGACCTCCGCTGGTTCACGCCGACCGTGGAGGTGGACCTCTGCGGCCACGCCACACTGGCCAGCGCCCATTTTCTCTGGGCCAAGCGCAAGGTCAAGCCCACGGCAACGGCGCGGTTCCACACCAGGAGCGGAGTGCTCACCGCGAAGAAAAAGGGAAAGTGGATTGTCCTCGATTTTCCCGCGACCCCGCCCGAGCCCTGCGAAGCCCCGCCCTACCTGCTCGACGCCTTCCGGGCGAGCGGCTCCCCGGCCTTCAAGAGCCCCTTCGACTATATGGTGGTATTGGAGAAGCCCGCCAAGCTCCGGGAGCTGAAGCCGGACTTCCGGCTGCTGAATGCCATCGAGGCGCGCGGGGTCATCGTCACGTCCCCATCGGACGAGGCCGGAGTGGATTTTTTCTCCCGATTCTTCGCGCCGACGGTGGGCGTGCCGGAAGATCCGGTCACCGGTTCCGCCCATTGCGCCCTTGCCCCGTACTGGGCCGAGCGACTGGGCCGACCGAGCCTGGTAGGGCGACAGCTGTCGGCGCGCGGGGGTATTGTGCAGGTCGAAGTGGCCGGGGACCGGGTACGCCTCGGCGGCAAGGCGGTAACGGTGATCAAGGGGACCATCGAGGCGTAGTCAGCGAGGTCTGAAGTTCTCGCCGATCAGGTAGACGATAATCACCGAAGCCAGCACCCCGGCGGTGATGATCACCGCGCGGTTGACTCCCCGGTAACGAAGCCGCAGGTCCAGCTCCATCCGGATTCCGTCCCGGTTGGCCTCGGCCCGCCAGCGAATCGAGGCCCCGAAGTTCACCAGCAGCGCGAACGCCAGCCCTCCCAGCACGATCACTGGGTTGTTCAGCAGCCGGGGCACCGCAAATCCGAGCACTCCGCTGGTTACCAGCACCACCGAGGGAATCAGGGCGATCGCTCCCGCACCCGCGGCGATCATCGCGCCGCGCACCGGGCGCCGCATCAGCTCCTCGGACATCACGCGCCCGTCGGCGCCGGAAGCGCGAGGCGCCGCTGCCGCTGCACCAGCGGATTGCCCGCCCCGGGCACCAGATAGTCGAGCCCTCCGTCCCAGGTGACGATGAGCACCGAGCCGGCCGATTTGGCCGCGGCGGGGAAGCGCAACTCGTAATCCCACGAGGCGCCGGCCCGCAGCGCGGTATCCGGAACGCTGTTGCTGGGAGCATACTCCTGCCCCGTGCCGTCGCGAAGGCGGAACCGCAACGCAGCGGGCCACTCCGGCGCCTGTTTCGCGTTGCTCGCAAAGTGGACGGTCACGCCAAGATCGGGTCCCCATCGCACCCGCTGCACCGACACGTGCAAGTGGCAGTCGAGCCCGCAAAAGCTGATCTCCTGGCCGGGCGGGAGCACCACTCGCCGAGCGAGCCCAACGCCGAGCAGCCAGAAGAGGCCATAAACCCCGACAATTCCGGAGCCGGCAATCAGGGCCCGGCGCGCGAGCAGGGCTTGGGTCCGGGAGCGCGCCCACAGCGCCACCCCGAGAGCGACCACGACGAAGCCGGCGGCGCCGGTAAGGAGCAACATCCCAAGGAACTGCGGCAGCATGGAATTCTCCGGTGGCTAACGGGAAAGCCTGAGATGGCTGGGGCGCTCGGGGAGGGCGCCGAACCGGCGCTCCCGCCCCTTGAATTCGGTGACGATCCGGTCGAGCTCCCCGGCGGTGAAGTCGGGCCACATGACATCGAGGAAGAACAGCTCCGAATACGCACATTCCCAGAGCATGAAATCGGACAGGCGCTGCTCACCGCCGGTGCGCACCAGGAAGTCGACCGGCGGAGCACCGGGCGCCGCGTGATCCACCGTCGCGAGCACCGCCTCGAAGCGCTCCCGGGTGGGCGGTCCCGGCTGGTCCGCGACCCGCTCCGCCGCCCGCACTATCGCGTCGCGGGCGGAATAGTCCACCGCCAGACGAACCCGGAGGCGCCGGCCCTCCAGCGTGGCGGATTCCGTCCTGGCGATCTCCGCGAGCAGCGCGGGGGAAAGGCGATCCCTGCGGCCGATCACCTCCACCGCGACGCCCTGCGCAACGGCCCGGGACCGCTGGTCACGGAGGTGGCTCTGAAAGAGCTGTATAAGCGCGGCCACTTCGGGCATGGGCCGCTTCCAGTTGTCGCTCGAAAAGGCGTACAGGGTGAGCACGCCGATGCCGGCGGCGGGTGCGGCTTCGATGAGTGCTTCCGCCGCGCGGGCGCCGGCCCGATACCCCGCGGTTCGCGAAAGTCCCAGCCGCTCGGCCCAGCGACCGTTGCCATCCATGATGATACCGGCATGCAGCGAACTACTTTGTATCACAAAGTTCCTCCCCAAAAAAAGAGATCACCCCGGCAAACGAGTCGAGCGAATGAGGCCTTCCATGTGCGCCAGGTAGCGCTCCAGCGCCGCGCGCCCGACCCCGGTGAGCCGGAATTCGGTCTTGGGAACCCGCCCTTCGAATGACTTGGTGCAATCGACATAGCCGGCTTCTTCCAGCCGGCGCGCGTGCACGCTCAGGTTGCCGTCGGTGGTACCGAGCAGCTGCTTCAGCTCGTTGAAGGTGAGCGCGGGGTTCACTGCGAGGGCGCTCACGATCGCAAGGCGAACCCGCTCGTGAATGAGCCGATCGAGGTCGAGCGAGGCGCGCGGCGCATCGCCGGAGACGGCGGAGAGCCGCTTCGGGCGCGGCGCGGCGGCAGCGGTCCGGGCGGTGGCGCGCTTACCCACCGTACTTCCTCGCGATGAGGAATCCGAAGCCCATCTGGAGCCCGCCGAAACCCACGGCCATCAGGAGATTGCCCCACCAAAGCGGGACCAGGAAGGCGAGGGCGCCGAGAGCCATGAAGCTCATCCCCAGCAGCGGGACGACCCGAACGGAGGTGGCACCGGCCACGGTGACGCCGGCCCCGTAGAGAAGCAGCCAGAGGCCGGGTAGCCGCCCGACCAGCCCCGCCTGATAAAACACCGGGGTCAGCACCGCGCCCGCCAGAATGGGAGGCGCGAAGGAGCGGACGAACAGCTTGCCGGGGCGGGAAAACAGCGAAGTCCGGGTGGCGTCGGCCTTGCGGACCATGGCCGCGCCCCCGATACCGAGCGCCAGGACCGCCTCCGCCAGCCACACCGCTACCCATTCGGCGCCAGAGGCCTGCCGGGCGGCGATCCAGCTCGCGATGAGGGCCGTGGCCCCCATGGCGACCCCGCCCCACCCAGGCACCGAGGTGACGGTTCCCGCCCGCTCCATCGTATCCCGGATGAAGGTGAGATCCTCCAGCGCCCGGTTGTGGAGCGGGATGGGATCGGGCGAGGAACGCACGGGACGGCCGGCAGCAGTCATGACTCGAACCTAGGGACGGCTCGGCAGGTTGTCAAGTACTTTGTATTATAAAGTACACTTAACTCCTCTGCTGCCCCGGCGTCTCTTACCCCATGACCGGTCGAAACAAGCTCGCCGCGCTCGCGATCCTGGTCGCCGCCCCCCTCGCCGCCCAGCAAGCCCCGATGACCGCGCGCGACAGCGCGTTTCATGTCCTCAACCGCCTGGCCTATGGCGCCACTCCCAGCCTGGTCGACCGCGTGGCTCGGGAGGGAGTGCTGGCCTGGATCGATCGCCAGCTTGGGGTCGCGCGAGTTGACGATCCGGCGCTGGGCGCCCTTCGAGACCAGTTCTCCGTACTCAGCGCCACGCCGGAAGAACTGCTCCGCACCTATACGCGGGTTCGGCAGGAGCGCCGGAGCGAAAAGCGCAGTGCGGCGGACGACAGCGCCATGACGCCGCAGGAGCGCATGCGCAAAATGGACCCCGAGGCACGGGCCCTGCGCCAAATCGGGGGTGAGCTGCAGCAGCTCGTCGTGGTGCGCGCCGACCGCTCCGAGCACCAGCTCGCCGAGGTGATGGCCGACTTTTGGGCCAATCACTTCAATGTGTTCTACGGCAAAAATCTCGACCGGGTGTATCTGCCTGATTACATCGAGCGGACCATTCGCCCCAACGCGCTGGGCACGTTCGGCCGCCTCCTGCAGGCCACCGCCCAGAGTCCGGCGATGCTGGTGTACCTCGACAACGCCCAGAGCGTGGCGCCCGGATCCCGTCCGCCGCAGTTGGACGCGATCGGACGGGGACGCCGGGCCGGCCGAAACAGGCGGGCCCCCGATTCGCTCCGCAAATCGCTTCAGCCGCGGATGCCGACCGGACTCAATGAGAACTACGCCCGCGAGCTGATGGAGCTGCACACCCTCGGCGTCCACGGCGGCTACACGCAGCAGGACGTGATGGAAGTCGCCCGCTGTCTCACCGGCTGGACGATCCTCGCGAAGAAAGACGACGGCTACTCTGGCAAGCTCCTCTCGCCGCTGAAGGATCGCGGCAAAGTCACCTTCCGCCCCGACGCCCACGACGACGGCGCGAAGCATGTGCTCGGCACGGAAATCCCCGCCAAGCTCGGCGAGGGAGACTTGGATCGCGTCATCGACATCGTCGCCGCGCACCCGAGCACGGCGCGCTTTCTCGCGCACAAACTCTGCACGCGCTTCATCGCAGACGATCCACCGGAAGCTAGCGTGGATGCGGTCGCCAGCGCCTTCACCGCGAGCAGCGGCGACATCAAGACTACGCTGCGCGCGCTCTTCGCCACGCCGGAGTTTCGCACGTCGGCGGGGGCGAAATTCAAGCGCCCATTCCACTTCGTCGTCTCCGCCCTGCGCGCGACGAACGCGAGCACCGACGCGGATCAGCCGATCCTTTCCTACCTCGAAAAAATGGGGCACGTCCCGTTCCGCTACCCGACGCCCGATGGCTACCCGGCCACCGCCGCGCACTGGCGCGCGACGTTGTTGTGGCGTTGGAAATTCGCCATCGCACTCGCCAACGGTCGCATCCCCGGCACGCACATCGAGCGCGTGCATCTCCAGCGCGTCATCGGCTCCGACATCGGTCTCATGGCCACGCTGCTCAACCGCCAGCCGAGCGCGAACGAGAGCGACGCCTTCCTCAAATCCGGCGACGGCCTCGCGCTGCTGCTCGCCTCACCCGCCTTCCAGCGCTGCTGATATGAGCACCACCGCGAACCTCTCCA
>JAYUAL010000203.1:0-1951 GCA_043741355.1 Gemmatimonadales bacterium
CGCTCCACCATGGGCGTCGCCTCGGGCCCGGTGTCCTTCATGTCGCTGTTCGATGCGTCCACTGATGTCGTCAAGCAGGGCGGCACCCGCCGCGGCGCCAACATGGGCATCCTGCGAGTGGATCACCCCGACATCCTGGACTTCATCGGCTGCAAGGACGACACCACCAAGATCACCAACTTCAACATCTCGGTCGCGGTCACCGACGCGTTCATGGACGCGGTCGCCACGGACACCGACTACGACCTGCTGCACCCCAACACCCGCAAGGTGGTGGGCCAGATGTCGGCGCGTACCGTCTGGGAAAAGATCATTCACGGCGCCTGGAAAACCGGCGAACCCGGGGTCTTCTTCATCGATCGCGCCAATCACTTCAATCCGGTGCCCCACCTCGGCACCTACGAGGCCACCAACCCGTGCGGCGAGCAGCCGTTGCTCCCCTACGACGTGTGCAACCTTGGCTCGATCAACCTCGGCGCCTTCGTCTCCGGCGACGATCTGGACTGGGCCGGACTCCGGCGCACGGTGCACCTCTCGACCCACTTCCTCGAGAACGTCATCGACGCCAACAGCTATCCGCTTCCGGCCATCACCGACCTGGCCCAGCGGATCCGCCGCATCGGCCTGGGCGTGATGGGCCTCGCGGATGTCTTCGTACGCCTGGGCATCCCCTACGACTCCGAGCAGGCAGTGGAGCTGGGCCGCAAAATCCAGCGTTTCGTGGATCACGAGGCCAAGGTGGAGTCGGAACGGCTGGCAGGCATCCGCGGCACCTTCCCCGAGTGGGAAAAGAGCATCTGGGGTCCCGATGCCAGCTGCGCCCGGGATGCGGAGGGCAAGCGTATCCGCCCGATGCAGAAGCTCCGCAACTGCAACGTGACCACCGTCGCCCCCACCGGCACCATCTCCATCATCGCCGGCTGCAGCTCCGGTATCGAGCCGCTCTTCGCCGTGGCATTCATGCGGAATCAGGCCGGCGTGCTGATGCCCGACGTCAACGACGATTTCATCCGGATCGCGAGGGGCGAAGGCTGGTACTCGGAAGAGCTGATGCGGAAAATCGCCGAGGCGGGGCACGTGCTGTTCGACGACGTGCCCGCCCAGTGGCAGCGGGTCTTCATCACGGCCAACGAGATCAAGCCGGAGTGGCACGTCCGGATGCAGGCGGCGTTCCAGGAACACAACGACTCCGCCATCTCCAAGACCGTGAACTTTGCCAACTCCGCCACCGAAGAGGACGTCGCCGAAATCTATCGGCTGGCCTATGCACTCGAGTGCAAGGGCGTTACCGTGTACCGGGACGGCAGCCGTGATATGCAGGTGCTCTCCAGCGGCGCCAGCGCCAGGAAGGTCCAGGAGGACGCGATCCGCTCCGGCAAGGCCGAAGCGCGCGCCGATTTGGGTGACGTGCTCGACACCGCCACCACCAGCGAGCGCCGGGCCCTCGCCGCGGACATTGCCGGCGAGCTCGCCGAGCTGGTCACCGAGAACGAGCGGCTCCGCAGAGTGGTGCATGAGCTCGAGTCGGAAAACCTGCAGCGCCGCCAGAAGCGCTCCCGTCCCGACCTGCTCCGCGCCACGGTGCGCCGGATCGAGACCCCGCTCGGCACGCTTTACGTCACCATCACCGAAGACGAAAAAGGCCAGCCGTTCGAGGTGTTCATGTCGCTGGGCAAGGCCGGCGGCGCCATCATGGCGGACGTCGAGGCCATGGGCCGGCTGATTTCGCTCGGGCTCCGCTCCGGAATTCCGATCCGCGAAATCCACCGCCAGCTCCGGGGCATCAGCTCGGACAAGGTCATCGGCCTGGGGCCGTCCAAGGTGATGTCGGTGCCCGATGCCGTCGGTATCGCGCTGGAGCGCTACATGGCCGACAAGCAGGGCATCCAGCAGGAGCTCCTCCCCGGCCCGGCCAGAAGCGAGCAGCCGCCCGTCGCCGAGATGGTCGCCC
>JAYUAL010000204.1:0-4782 GCA_043741355.1 Gemmatimonadales bacterium
TTGGTTCCGTCCTTGGACGTGGCTTCCCGCTGCTCGACACGCAACCCGGTGGCGTCGAATTCGGCGGGCAGCCGCTTCACCTCCGCCACGGTCCCGTCCTCGCGGCCGACGTACACCGTCGTAGGCTGAATGAAGTTGGTGAAGTCGAAAAAGAACCGGTTGGTCGTGGGGGCACTCGCGTCGACACCGATGTCGCCGAGCGTCGGGGCGGGAACCTTGTCGTAGGTCCATTCGCCGTTGACACGGTGATAGCGCCGAAGCTCGGCCTGGACGTTGCTGAGCACTTCGATCAGTACATAGTCCTGTGTCGACGAGATTCCCCTGATCGTCTCGCGCGGGCCGGGTTGCATCATCAGCGCGAAGTCTCGCTTGCCGTCCAGGAAGTCGGCGGCGTTCATGGCCACCAGCGACCCCGTGCTCCAGGTACGGCCCCCGACGGTCCAGGGATCCCTCACGTACACGATCATCTGATCGCGGAGCAGGTATACATCCGAATCTTCCGGCCGATCGAGCTTCCGCAACTGTCCATTCTCGTAGAGGTAGTCGACGCTGGTGTAGAATGTCTTGCCATCGGTGACCCGAACATAGCGGCGGCCTCCGGCGTCGTAACTGGATGCGTTGGCCGAGACGTGGCTCGCGGGCACCGCGAGCACCGTTTCGGCCGAGGCGAGCGGGGTTCCGCGAGTCCAGCGCTTGATGATACGCGGATAGCCGGAGGTCGTCATGCTGCCGACTCCGAAATTCGTGCCGACGAGCAGCGTGTTCCGGTCGATCCAGGCCACGGATGACTTGGCTTCGGGAAGGCTGATGCCGTCCTTCACGAATTGCTTCGTCTCGAGATCGAACTCTCTGATCTGACGGGCGTCCGAGCCTCCGCGCGCGAGCGAGACGAGGCAGCGCTGGTTCTCCGGTTCGAGGCAGTTGGCGCCGCCGAACGACCAGGTGACGCCCTCCGCTCTCGAGAGCGCATCCACGTCGATCATGGTCTCCCAGGTGGGGGCGCCGCTGAGGTAGTCGCTCCAGGTCGTCCGCCGCCAGATGCCCCGCTCGTGCTCGGCATCCTGCCAGAAGTTGAAGATCATGTCGCCGATGATTCTGGGATACGCGATCTTGTCCTTCGAGTCCAGGATTTTCTTCACCCGAGCGAAGATCGGCTGATAGAGCGGCGACTTGGCGAGCACGGCTTCCGTCGCCGCGTTCCGGGCGTGGACCCAGTTCATCGAGCGCTTGCTCTCCACATCCTCGAGCCAGCGGAATGGGTCAGTGGGCATCTTCTGCGCCGCCATCGCGGCGGGCACCGCGAGGCTGAAAGCGAGGACGATGGGGATTTGTCGCATTCAAGCTCCGAAGATCATTTGAGTGGATGGAGAACCCTCGCCGTGCAATTGCCGGGGTCAGCTGCGGTCCGGGGTCTGGGTGCGCCGGATTGGGAACATGTACGTCCAAGGTAGCAATGTCAGGGGGTAGGGGCTCGCTCCGCCCACTACAGCTACCCGGCGCCGATGGGATTGCATGGCAGAATCAGGATTCTTCTCTCATTGAGAAAATGTACTGCGTGAGGGTCGGTCTGTCACGGTAGCGGGCCGCCGATCTGGCTCCCAACCGGAGCAACGTTACATTTGGACCCACATCAGTTGGCTGGCCGAATCCCCTCGCAACAAATTGCAGCCAGGCCCGGAGGCCACATGGCGGAGAAGGGCACGCGCTTCTCGACGATCTGGAACATGAGCTTCGGCTTCCTGGGCATCCAGTTCGGCTGGGGCCTCCAGATGGCCAACATGAGCGCGATCTACGAGTACCTGGGGGCCAAGCCCGACCAGATTCCGATGCTCTGGCTCGCGGCGCCGCTCACCGGGCTGCTGGTCCAGCCGATGATCGGACATCTGAGCGACCATACCTGGTCGCCGCGTTTCGGGCGCCGCCGTCCCTTCTTCCTGGTCGGCGCGATCCTCAGCTCGCTGGCGCTCGTCGCCATGCCGAACTCGGGGACCCTCTGGATGGCGGCGGGACTGCTGTGGGTCCTCGATGCGTCGATCAACGTATCGATGGAGCCATTCCGGGCGTTCGTGTCGGATCTGCTTCCTCCGTCCGAGCGGACTCGCGGCTTCGCCATGCAGAGCTTCTTCATCGGGCTGGGCGCGGTGATCGCGTCGGTACTGCCCTGGATGATGAGCAACTGGTTCGGCGTGGGGCCGAGCGCGCCGGGAACGATTCCTACCACAGTCCGGCTGTCGTTCTACATCGGCGCGGCGGCGTTCTTCGGCACGGTGCTCTATACGATCCTCACGACCAAGGAGAAGCCCCCCGCCGACCTCGGGGAGTTCCAGCGGCAGAAGGCGGCGACCGCGGGCATCGCGGCCGGCGCCCGCGAGATCATCGCCGCCGTGAAGGCGATGCCCGATACGATGCGCCAGCTGGCGTGGGTACAGATCTCGACCTGGCTCGGGCTCTTCTGCATGTGGCTCTACTTCCCCGTAGCGGTCGCGACCAATATTTTCGGCGCCCCCGACCCGAGCTCACCGCTATATCAGCGCGGGGTGGAATGGGCCGGCCTCTGCTTCGGTGCCTACTCGGCGGTGACCTTCGGCTTCGCCTTCTTCCTCCCGCCGATGGCCAAGAGGCGGGGCCTCAAGCGAACCCACGCCATCTGCCTGCTGGCTGGCGCCGCGGGCCTGCTTTCGGTCGCCGTGATCAAGAATCCCAACCTGTTGCTCCTGTCGATGGTGGGCGTCGGCATCGCGTGGGCCAGCACCCTGTCGATGCCCTACTCCATCCTGGCCGGCGCCATTCCGCCCGGAAAGACCGGGATCTACATGGGCATCTTCAACTTCTTCATCGTCATTCCCGAGATCGTCGCCGCGCTGGGTTTCGGGTGGGTGATGTCACACCTGCTGCACAACAACCGGATGGCCGCGGTGGTGGCGGGAGGAGCGTTTCTCGCCCTGGCCGCGCTGCTCGTCACCCGGGTGAACGACCGCACGGAGACCCTCAGATGAAGATTGCACTGGTGATGGTGGTGGCGGCGAGATGCCTGTGGGCGGGAGTTGCCGCCGGTCAGGCGCCGGCCGTCGAGAAGGTCGATCCCCCCAACTGGTGGGCCGGATCAACGGTCAATCCGGTGCGGGTGTTGATTCGCGGCCGGAATCTGGCCGGAGCGAGCGTGCAATGCGCCCGGGTGCAGTGCGCCGGCCTCCGCATCAATGCCGCCGGTACCTATGCGTTCGTCGACGTCACCATTCCGGGCGCGGCCGCGCCGGGGCGCTATCCCTTCACGCTGCGCACCGCCTCGGGGAGCGCCTCAGTCCCGTTCGAACTCACCGCGCCGCTGTCCCGGGCGGGACGATTCCAGGGATTCGGGAAGGACGACGTCATCTACCTGGTGATGCCGGACCGGTTTGCCAACGGCGATCCGTCCAATGACGACCCGGCGGTTTCGCGGGGCCTTTGGGACCGCGCCACGGCGCGCTATTACCACGGCGGCGACCTGGCGGGGGTGCGGCAGCGGCTCCCGTACCTGAAAAGTCTGGGGATCACCGCGATCTGGCTCAACCCGATCTACGAGAACAACAACGAGCTCAACCAGAAAGAAGTCTACGACGGCAAGCCGATTACCGACTACCATGGCTACGGCGCCACCGATTTCTACGCGGTTGAGGAGCACTTCGGAGATCTCAAGGCCTTCCGGGAACTGGTGGACGCGGCCCACGCCCTGGGCATCAAGATCATCCTCGACATGGTGGCCAATCACACCGGCCCCTACCACCCGTGGGTGAAGGATTCGCCCACACCGACCTGGTTCCACGGGACGGCGGAGCGGCACCCGAACAACGACTGGCAGATCTGGACGCTGGCCGACCCGCACGGCACGCCGGCGACGCGGCGGACCACGCTGGACGGCTGGTTCATCAACATCCTGCCCGATCTCAACCAGGACGATCCCGAGGTCGCCCGCTACATCATCCAGAACTCGCTCTGGTGGGTGGCGATGAGCGGGATGGACGGCATCCGCCAGGACACCTGGCCCTACGTGCCGCGCCGGTTCTGGCGCGACTGGATGACCGCGATCCGGCGGGAATTCCCGGCGCTCAAGGTTCTGGGCGAGGTGTCGGACGGGAACCCGGCCCTGGTCTCGTTCTTCGAGGGGGGGCGGGCGCAATTCGACGGAATCGACGACAAGGTGGACCTGCTGTACGACTACCCACTGTTCTATCCGTTGCGCCGCGCCTTCGGTGAGGGCGGGCAGCTCCGGGAAGTGGCGGCGATGCTGGCGAACGACCGGATGTACCGCGATCCCACGGCGCTGGTGACCTTTGCCGGGTTGCATGACGTGCCGCGGATCCGAAGCGACCGGGGCGCCACGACGGCGGGGATCAAGCTGGCATATACCTTCCTGTTCACGACCCGGGGCACCCCGCTGCTGTACTATGGCGACGAGATCGGGATGCCGGGGGGCGGCGACCCCGACAACCGGAGGGACTTTCCCGGGGGTTGGCGCGAGGATCCGCGCGATGCGTTCCAGGCCGCCGGACGCACCGCCGAAGAACAGTCCGTCTTCTCGCACGTCCAGACCCTCCTCAAGCTCCGCGCCGAGCACGCCGAGCTGCGCGGCGCCCGCACTGAGAACCTGGTGACCGGCGAGCAGACGTTGGTGTATCGCCGCGGCAAGCTGGTGGTGGCCCTCAACAACGACACCGTGCAGACCATCGTGCGGGTGCCGCTCGGCGCCCTGGGCGCCGACCTCCTGGGAATCTGCGCCGTCCCGCGTATCGAGGGAAATGCTCC
>JAYUAL010000205.1:0-1949 GCA_043741355.1 Gemmatimonadales bacterium
AGCTTGAACGTGCCCGCCTCATCCTCAAATTCACCCGACATGAAATACTGGACCGCGTCGTTTCCTCCGGTGACGTTGGCACCAAATTGCGCGCGATACCCGCTCTGCACCGGAGACATCTTCTTGTCTTTGAGCGGATTGGAGGTGATCAGCTTCTCGCTGGTGCAGACCCCCGCCGCCACCTGGGTGAGCAGGCAGGTCCGCAGCGCGCCGCCCGCTACGCCGCCGGTGATGGTGCGGCCGACCAGGCGATAGTTGTTCAGATAGTCGTTCTTGTCCTGCAGGCTGCCGCCCTCTGCATACACGTTCCAGCGGGGTTTCCCGGCGATACCCTTCTTGGTGGTGATCCGGATGACGCCGTTGGCCGCGGAGGTTCCGTATAGCGTGGCTGCCGAGGGTCCCTTGACGATCTCGATGGATTCGATCTCCTCGGGATTGATGTCGTTGAGCCGGGAAGGGGACTGGCCGCCGGTGCCCAGGCTGCTCGAGCTCGCGTCGGAATTCACCTTGATTCCGTCGATGACGATGATCGGCTCGTTGGACAGCGACACGCTGTTGGCGCCGCGAATCCGGATCCGGGCGCCCGCGCCCACCGTGCCCGAGCTGGGCAGGATGGTGACGCCGGCCGAGCGGGCCTGGAGGAGCTGTGACAGGCTCGAGATGGCCTCGCTGGCTACCAGCGAGTCCGCCTTGACCGTGCCGACCGTGTGCCCCAGCTCCAGCCTGCGCTGTTCGCCGGTGGCGGTAGTCACGATCTCTTCGAGGGTGAACGCGATGATGTTGAGCGGGAAGTCCAGCGCGGCGGCCTGGCCGGCCGCGACGACCACCGGCTTCTTTTCCGCCCCGTAGCCGACCGCGATGACCCGCACGTCATAGCTGCCCGGGGATACGCCGGAGAAGACGTACCGGCCGTCGGGGCGGACGATCACCACCTGCCCCGTCTGGGAGAGTTGGAGCCGGGCGCCCTGAATGGGCTGGCCGGTCGCCCGGTCGGTGACTTTCCCGGCGATGGATCCCGCCTGGGCGGCGAGCGGCGCCGCGGCCAGCAGGAACAGCCAGGTGAACCCCGCGAGCAGCCGGCGAACGCTGGTGAGTGGCCTCATAGGTGCGGTCCTCGAACACGGGTGGCGAAGGGACGCTCCGAGCGTAGATAGCTCAGATCTGAGATTATATCATCTTCCGTGCCGGATGGAAGGGGCAATTCTATCAGCAGTTAGGCCGGAATTCCCTCTCGGCGGGGACGTTCCGACACGCCTTGAAACGGCGGGCGTGTCGGTTGGACACGCTCGGTCTCCTCTATCGGGGAGTGGTGCCGGATCCGGGACGCGCGGGGAGCGACCGCATCGCCCCCCGATATCTCGCCAGGTCGGCTTGGTACTCGGGTAGGGCCGCCAGGTTGCGGACCTGCCAGGAATCCTTTCCCAGGTGGTAGAGCTCCTCCTGGCCATCTCCGTTCAGAATGTACTGCAACGAGTCCAGCACCACGCTCCGCATCGACCCCCGGAGCACCGGAGCGGGCGGGAATCTGGGCAGCAACCGGTTGTAGTCCACCGAGGCGAACAGGGTGTCGGCGATCGCCGCGGCACCGGTTGCCGACCAGACCTGGCTCAGCGAATGTCCCGGCAATCCCGGATTGGGGATTCCGGCCAGGTCGAGCAGCGTGGCCGGCAGGTCCCGGAGGGAAGCGAGCGAGGGCACCCGCACTCCCCCGGGCACCCGTCCCGGGGCCAGGAGCAACAGCGGCACGTGCAGCACCGGCAGGAAGAGGCTGTTCCCGTGGGCAATGACCCCATGCTCGCCGAAGAGCTCACCGTGGTCGGAGGTGACCACCACGATCGTGTTGTCGAGAAGGCCGCGCTTGCCGAGGTCCTTGAGCAGAGAATCCACCTGGGTATCCAGGTAGGTGATGCCCCCGTCATAGGCGTCCATGCTGACCACCAGCTCTTCCA
>JAYUAL010000206.1:0-4743 GCA_043741355.1 Gemmatimonadales bacterium
GCGCGCGCAGCACACTGGTCTTCGCCGCGGCGTACTGCTGCTGATCGTGAGAAACTTCGGCCTGACCGAGGTGACAGAGGCCTTCGAGATGGAGGTCGCCCTGGCTCTTGGCCAGCTCTACGCTCTTGGCGAGGCGGCTCACGGCGAGGTCGGCCTCGCCCCGTGCCCGGGCGATCAGCGCCACGGGTTCACTGGATCCGGATGCCGATCCGGTGCGTGGCCGAGGACCCTCGGGAGGGTTGCAGGGCGTAGTCGAGCCAGAAACGGTCCAAGCCGAATGATCCGCCGAGCGTGACGGGAGATTCCAGGGGCTTGATTCCCCCCTCCACCCGCCGGGCTCCCACCCGTCCGACGAAGTACCACCCCTCGACCGGCTGATAGAACAGTTCCAGGCCGCCTCCCGGCACGATCCGGCCGTCCCGCTCCCGGGCAACCGCCGCCGCTACCACCAGGTCGAAATAGCTGCCCAGCCGAATCGAGGGTGAAATGACGCCCAGGTTCACCCGGGTGGGCAGCGAGGCGAACTCGACTTGCCTGATATCAAGTCCGCCGCCGATATTCTGAACCGCCAGCCCCACGGTTGCCCGGCCCACCTCGCGGGCCACGCCGATATCGAGCGCCAACCCGCCGTCGTCGAGAGAGCCGACCCGCTCCTGAACGTACTTCACCCCGACGCCGACCCGGATTCCTTTAACCCGCGTACTTGCGGCCACTGTGGCCGCGAGGCTGGAGGATGGGAGCTGGCCACCCAGCGGAAGGAGCGCGGGCCGGATGAAGAAGTCGGGGCCGCTGGGGGTCTCGTAATCCAGATACTGGACTCCCGCTCCGATCGCGACCTTGCCGAACGGGCCCACCGTCGAGAGGACGCCCTGCGTGGCCGAGGAGCCGAATCGAGCCAGCGAGATCGTGGTTCCCCGGAGAATCCCGATCTGGGCGGGGTTGTAGAAGAGGACCTCGGCCCCGCGTCCGGCGGTGAAGGCGTTGCCCACGCCCGCCGCGCGGGCGCCGCCGGGCAGCCGCAGTACCAGGGGCGCGGTCGGAGCCTGTTGCGCCAGCAGAGGTGTGCTCAGCAGGGCCAAGCCAAGAAGGGGACGCAGAGAGAGTGACATGGGGCGCCTCAGCGTTTGTCCGCTGCGAAGAACAGCGGATCGATGTTGGAGAGGCCCACGTCGGTGAGCACCACCGTGCCCGCTCGGGTGCCGTCGAAGACCCACCTGATCGTGACCAGCCGGGATGAGTCGAACGCCGGGGACGCCGCCGTGAAGTCCGCCAGCGGGATGACGTAGGTCTGGAGGATCAGCTCGGCGAGACTTGCGAAGTTCGATTTGTCGCGGCCCTTCCGTTTGAGCACGGTCACTTCGATGGGACGCCGCACCTCGCCGTAGCGGCTGAGCGGGAGCCGGACCGAGGTTCCCTTCGCGTCGACCGCCTCGATCGAGAGCTGGATCGGCATCGAATCCGCCGCCGTGGGCACATGCTTCGGCGTCGGTGGCGGCTTGGGAGCCGCCTTCTTGGTGCCCGCCGTCCTGGTCGAGTCCTTCCGGGCCGTGTCCTTGGCCGCGGCCCGGGGTCCCGGGGTCGCGGAGGTCGGCGCCAGGGAGAATTCCAGCGCCGTCCGCGCCCCCACGGTCCAGTTCGACCGGAGCGAATCGCCCAGCGAAATGGAATACGACGCGGGCTTTCCGGTCTTCAGCGTGTCAGGGCCGGCGATCCGGTTGTTCCACCCCAGCCACACCGCGTAGTGGCCCGCGTTGGCGTTCTGCCACCGAAGCGGTACCACCCCTTCTTTCCAGGTGGCCAGGCTTTCCGCCGCGATGGTCACGCCCGGCGCGGTGCCCGAACTCACCTCGACGTCCTCGCCGTAGCTCGCGAGCGGCTTGAATCCACTCTCCATGAAGCGGGTCTGATACATGGTATGGGGCAGCCAGCCGCCGATGACCCGGTGATCGCGGAAAATCGGGAGGTATTCCGTCTTTCCCTTGAGTGTCGCGTCGAGGAACCCGGCTATGTAGATCCGGGCCATCTGCCGCTGCTCCTCCGGCGGGATCAAACCCCGCAGATCCAGAAATCGCGGACTGGCGGGGCCGCCGTCGGTGCTGCCCCACACCGTATTCCATTGGCCGTGATTGGCGCGATACATCCAGACCGCGGATTTGAACCAGGCGCGACCGTCGGTGAACTTGATGCGCTCGTACTGCCGCAGCCCCGCGAAGGCCGACACGTCTCCGTCGTGGGAGCCGTGAATCACGAGGTAGTTGACGTTCTCGAGCGGCGTGGGACGGCTGGCCGGCTCGTACTGACCGTCGATCGGCGCGATGGCCACCAGCGCCTTGATACCGTAGTTGAAGTCGAACGGGATGGTCGCGTCGTCGGGGTAGTGGGACAGCCGGTTGAACGCCGCCGCGACAGCCACCGCCTCGCCGCCCCGCGAGTGTCCCATGAGGCCGATGTTGTTGAGATCGACCCGTCCCCGGAACGGCCCCCCCGGGGAATCATTGAACTGCTTCCAGGTCCTGATGTGCTGCAGCAACATCCAGCCCCGGGCATCGTTCTCACCCCGGATGTTTCCGTTGAGAAAGTTCTCGTCCACCGACGCCAGAATGTATCCCCGGCTCGCCAGCAGCTCGCCCAGGTATTGATATCCGGGGTCGGAGAACTGCTTCATGTTGTGATTGCCGTGCACGATCAGCACCAGGGGAAAGGGCCCCGGCCCCTCGGGATACCAGACTCTCCCATTCACGGGAAGCGAATCGAACCCGAACCCCCAGTACTTCTTGCGGTCCTTGGTGAGCGCCGGGGTCGGCCCGGTGGCGAACTTGGTCCCGTTCACCGGGCCGGTCTTGAGCGTCACCGAATCGCGAAACTCCGGCCGCCGCTTGTCTTTCCCGCTGCCGTAGTAGAGCTGCCGCACCGCGTAGGGACCGCGGTCCGCGGGATTGGACGCGGTGAGGGCCTGGTGCGAGAGCACCGTGGGCGAATCGTCGCGCGCCAGGCGGAGCGGCTGAACGCAGCCGCCGGCAAGAAGGACAAGTGCCAGGCAGAGGAGGGGAAGCCGCCGGGTCATTGGGGTCCTGAGGGTTCGGGACGAGGAGGCCGGAAAATGACCTGACCGGTTCTGGTTTGCCACCGATGGGACGCGGGTGACCTCGGGAAGGTTGCACCGGGAAAGGCTCGCCCCCGCCATATTTCAGGGAATGGCAATCCTTTCACTCTCTGATGTGGCGGTCGAATTCGGCGCCACGACCCTCCTCAAAGACGTCACCTTCGTGGTGTCCGAAGGCGAGCGCTGGGGCATTGTCGGCCGAAACGGCTCCGGCAAGACGACGCTCTTCAACCTGGTCGCCGGCACCCTCGCTCCCACTCGGGGGACCATCGCGCGGCAGGCCGGGCTGCGCATCGCGATGCTCGACCAATACCGGGATTTCGGCGACGCCATCACGGTCCGGGACGGCGCCGCTCAGGCCTACCGGGGCCTGATGAACCTCGAGCGCCAGATCGAGCGGCAGGGGGAGCACCTCGCCACGATCGGCGATCGGGTCACCGAGGACGATCTGACCCGCTACGGGGAGCTGCAGGAGCGGTTCGCCCACGATGGGGGCTATGGTTTTCACGCCCGGGTGGACAAGGTGCTCCAGGGTCTCGGCTTCGATGCCGAGGAAGCCAAGACTCGGGGTCTCGCGGGACTGTCCGGAGGCGAGCGGGGCCGTCTGGGGCTCGCGGCCCAGTTGGCCGCTCCGGCGGACCTCGTGCTGCTCGACGAGCCCACCAATCATCTCGACCTCGAAACCATCCAGTGGCTCAAGGAGTATCTGGGGGAGTTTGGGGAGACGGTGATGGTGATCAGCCACGACCGCGCCTTCCTCGACGACACCGTCGACCATGTGCTTCACCTCTCGGCCCGGACCGCCGTCGCCTACCGGGGAGGGTACAGCGCGTTCGTGACCCAGCGGGAGGAGCGCCAGAAGGCCCTGGACCGCCAGGTCGCCAAGCAGGGCAAGCTGATCGCGAAGCAGGAGGACTACATCCGGCGGAATATGGCCGGGCGCATGAGCGCACAGGCCAAGGGTCGCCAAGCCATCCTGCAACGGCTCCCGCGACTATCCGCGCCGCCCGGAGAGGGTGAGGCGATGTCGCTCAAGCTGGAGATCTCGGGGCGCGGCGGCGACCAGGCCCTGGTGGCCGACAAGCTCGGCGTCACCGTGGGAGACCGGGTGCTGCTGAAGGGGTTTTCCTCGGTGGCGCGGCGCGGCGACGTCATTGCCCTGGTGGGGCCCAACGGCGTGGGCAAGACCACTCTCCTGGCCACGCTCCTGGGCCAGCGGCCTTCCGCCACCGGCGAGGCCAGGCTCGGCGCCGGCGTCACCGCCGAGTGGTTTCGCCAGGATCTGTCCCAGATCCCGGTCGACAAGACGATCTACGATTGCATCGCCGATCTCCGACCGATGTGGAATCGCGGCGGGATTCAGAATCATCTCGGCGCCTTCGGGTTCTCCGGCGACGAGGTGCAGCGGAGCACCAGCGTGCTGAGCGGCGGCGAACGGGCTCGCGTGGCGCTCGCCCTCATGACGCTTCGGAACGCCAACCTGCTGGTGCTGGACGAGCCCACCAATCACCTCGACGTGGAATCCATCGAGGCAGTGGAGGACGCGATCGACGAGTACCAGGGCACCGTCATCCTGGTGAGCCACGACCGCGCCTTCCTGCGCGAGCTCTCGACCCGGGTCTGGGCCTTTGACAGCGGCC